>VHDF01000020.1 GCA_016871495.1 Verrucomicrobiota bacterium
AGGCTCGCGGACTGATTCTTGGAGTTTGCCGCCGCCGATGATGTCGCCAACGGGGGAGTCCTGCTGGCCTTGCCTGCGCTGCTGTCGGAGGGACTGTTGCGACATACGCGTGAGCATTACACGCTGCAGGACGCCGCCATCCACCAGATGTGCATCCTCCTCAATGAAATAGAAACCGTCTTTCCGACCACCCAACTCCGTCTCATCTACCGCCAGGTCGGCTCATCCTGATTCCACCCGAGGTCAGGATGTCTGAGCCTGGAGCAAGTTGGACCTTCGCGAACGCGGTCGCCATCAGGAAATCGCGGCGCAAATCCGGTCCAACCAGGGAATGGTCTTAAAAATTCTAACGATGGATCGGGACAACGAGCAGGGGTTGTTGCGCAAAGGGCTGCTCCCGCCCCGCGCCCAGTCTTCCGCTCGCGGTCAAGAGTCTGGATTCGTCGCTCATACCTACCGACGGCATGCGCCTCCTTCGCGGGGCGCCTGAGTTCCCAGCCCCCTCTTCCGATGCCGATCGAGAAAATCCTGGTCCTCGAAGACGATTCTATCTTCCGCAAGAACCTCGAGCTGCAGCTTCGCGAGAGGCGTTATGACGTCGTGAGCGCGGAAACCCTTGCCGAGGCGGAGGAGAAGCTCGCGCGCGACTCCTTCGACCTCATGATGGTGGATATCCGGCTGCCGGACGGGGACGGTTCGTCCCTGTTGGCCACGATGCAGGGACGTCCATCCCAGCCCCTGCTGGTGATGATGTCGAATTTCGGCAACATTCAGTCCGCGGTGGAATGCATGCGCAACGGGGCCATCGATTATCTGGCGAAGCCCTACACGCCTGCCCAGCTTGATTTCACGCTGAAGAAAGCCGAGCAATACAACCAGCTGGTCAAGGTCAACCGGTTTTTCAATCACGATGAGGGGCAAGACGGGGGCGGCGAATTGCTGGGACGCAGTGCGGCCATGGAGCAGCTCCGGCAATTGATCCGCAAAGTGGCTCCCACCCAGGCGACCGTGTTGATTCAAGGGGAAAGCGGCACGGGCAAGGAGCTCGTGGCGCGCGCCCTCTACCGGCAGAGCCCGCGCGCCGGAGCGGCTTTTATCAAAATGAATTGCGCGGCGGTTCCCGAGAATTTGATCGAGAGCGAGTTTTTGGGGCACGAGAAGGGTTCATTTACCGGCGCCTTGTCGAAGCGGGAAGGCCGGTTCGAGCTGGCTCACGGCGGCACGATCCTGCTCGATGAGGTCAGCGAGGTTTCGCCGTCGATCCAAGCCAAACTCCTGCGCGTGCTTCAGGAGCGTGAATTGGAGCGTGTCGGAGGCAACCGCACGCTGGCCGCGAAAATGCTGGATATCAGCATCCGCACCCTGCGCAACAAGTTGAACGATTACGCCGGACGCAACGGCAGCCCTCAGGAAATCGAGGTGGAGGAATCCGCCGAGGCCTAATCCGGTTTGGGTCCGCGACCCTCCGCGGGAATCGCCCGGGGACTCAGCCCGGTCCCCGATAGACGCAGCGAGAGGCGCAGGTCTCCGCCACCAGCACCTCCGAAAGCAAGGGCAACCCCGGCTTCAGCCTTTCCCAAATCCAGCGGGCCAAGTTCTCGCTCGTGGGGTTTTCCAGCCCCGGCACTTCGTTCAAGTAATGGTGGTCCAATTGCGCCATGAGCGGGCGAAAGGCTTCCTTGATATCGGCGTAATCCATGACCCAGCCCAGGCGCGGATCGCATTCCCCTTCGACGGCCACCTCCACTCGGAAACTGTGCCCGTGCAACCGGTGGCACTTGTGGGTGGACGGCAGCAGCGGCAGGCGATGCGCCGCTTCGAATTGAAAGGTCTTTCGCAATTCCATTTTCATCGACAGTTCAATGTTCCCAATCGGTCCACTGGACGAGTTCCGCCAGGCCAAGACGTCCGTCGTGGCGCCACGCTGCCGGAGGTTGCTGCATGCGGCCCAGAGGACAGACACGGCTAACGCCCCATCGCGCGAGGCGGTACACGATTTCCGGCGCGTCCCCGTCATGGACGGCGAGGCCCACGGTCGAAACTTGGCCCCGCACGACGTCCGCCGCCTGGAGCATGTCGTCCACCGACCTCACCCCCTTGACATAAATGAAGCGGTGCAAGCAGGACTTCTGAAACTGAGGGTCTTGTTCGAAGATGACGGTCCAGGCGGTGGAATTCTCGCTTTTCCAGAGTTGCGTGCCGGTGCCTGCCGAGGCCCGGATTTCGTAAAGCCCTCGCAGCCGCGTGATGGTGGCCGACACTTCGGGCGCGAGCACTGCGCGTGGCTCCTCCGATTCGACCCGATCCAATTCCTGCGCGAGCTTCTCCGCGAAGGACTCCGGACTGGCGGCGCCGCCTTCCTCGACGTAGATCACCTGCGGGGAAAGACAGCCCAATTGATCCCACGTGGCCACGTCTGCCGCCGCTTTGCCCGCCAGGCGGCCGAGATTGTGGGGGACCAGCAGGTCTTTGCTGATGAACGCGAAACTGAGCCGGTTGCCGAAGCCGAGGAACCGCACTCCCGCCGGCACACGCGAACGGATGCTTATCAGCGTTTCGTCCTGGCCCGCCGCGGTCACGCAGCCGGATTCGGCGATCAAGGCATCGGTGAGCTCCTGTTGTTCCGAAGACCATTCGGCGAATTCGAGGCAGGATCCAACGCGTGAATCCAGAGCATGCAGGGCATGCGCGAAAACGCGCGGAATCAGCGAGGTTCCAGGAGAACAACGGAAAAATTGGGAGGACTTGGCCAGCAGTCCGAGTACCATCGACTGCAGCGCGGAAACCGGCAGCAGCCGCGGAGTGATGTGCCCGATCATCTCGGGCCCCGTCGCGACCGACGATTTATTCGCGCGCTGTTCCACGGGTGTGGAGCAGATTTCGTCCAGGCGGCGCTCGTGTCCCAAGTCCTGGCGCAGGAGATCCAGGATCGAGTCTCGCGTGAGCGATTCGAAAAAGCGGTCCAATCCCGAGGCCAGCGAAGCCGGAGAAAGACCGGTATGGGCGGGACCCTGGGTGAGCATCCGCTGCCGAAACGGATTGGTGGGATGCCGGCATTCCTCCCCGAGCGAGGCGATGAGGGAAACGAGAGAGGAAGTACTCATCGTTTCGAGGTACCGGGCGCGGTTTCTTTTCACCGCAATGGACGCCTCGCGCACGATGCGAGGATCCAGGACCGCCTCGGGCGGCATGTCAGCGAGATACAGGGCGGGGAATTCCATATCGCATCCACTCGAATAGCATCAGGGCGCGCTCAGACTGCATCCCCGGGGTTCGGCGTTCGCGGAGCGTCCCCGCAGTTCGAAGGACTGGCCGTGGGCGATGACGAGATCTTCCGTTTGAAGCGCGCACACGGAGCCCACGTTGGCGAGATCCAAGACGCGAAGCAGTCCCGTTTCGCCGTCTGGAACCGGACGCTCGGTCTCTGGAGAAACGACTTGGATGCGGGCCCAGGGAGGGAATTGAAAACGGCGGTTTGCGGACGGGGCGAGGCCTCCGGCGGCGTCGTAGGCTTGGGAGCTGAGTTCGCACATGCCATATTCGCATAGGATTTGCTCGCGCGGCAGGCCCAGGAACTTCGAGAGCCGGTCATGCAAGAGTTCCTTCGGCCATGCGTGGGAGCGTCCCTTGTAGCCTCCGGTCTCCATCAACCCCGATCCCGGCGGGAGTGAAAAGGTCAGGCCTGCCCGGGCGAAATATTCCAGGGCATGGACGAACATGAACGCTGTTCCCAGGAGCAGCGCAGGAACTCCGTCGTGGCAGGAGCGGTGCAGGGCGTCGCTCAGTCGCTTCAAATCGAGATGCCAGAGGCCTGCCGGATCGGCCATGGCCACATATTCCGCGCGGATCCAGGGGTGCCGCTGCTTTACCGTCTCGAACATGTGAACGAGCGAGGAGTGTGGCGACTGCCGTGGGGAGGGGCTGAGACAAAGCAGGTGAGCGCTCTGAAGGGAGGGGGCGAGCACCGCGTGCTGGAATCCGCGCCACAGTGAAACTTCATAGACGTCCAGCGAGGCCGCATGGTGATGGTGCCGGCTTGGCGTCGCTCCGGTGGTTCCGCTGGAATGAAAGGTCGCGATCGTTTCTTCGTCGGGAAACGCGCGGAGGTTCTGTTCCTTGAAAGCGGCGAGGGGAATCGCGGGTATTTCGGTCCAGTGTCCTGGTGTTGCCTCCTTCTTTTGCCGGGATTGAATCCAGCGGCGATAGGGAGTGACTTGTTCCCATTGCCGGGCAAACAGGCCCAAAGCCAGTCGATCAAACTCTTCTTCCCGGGGGGCATCCTTCGGGAAATGGCGGATCCATTCGAGAATCGATGGATTGAGGGACGGGCAGGCGGGGTGGGAAGGCATGCGGTTTTGGCGAGGGCGGAAGGCTGGTTGGCCGCGACAGCCTGGGATGTGGGGTGGAAAAGGAGAGGAGCGTCGGGGTGGGCGGTCTCGCCACCATGGAGTGCTGATTTCGGCAGGCGGTTGAGGGGAGGGGAGTGCCGTGTCGAGTTGTTTCGCCCTCACCATCGAATCGTTTTGGGGAAATACTCGGCGATCAAATCGTCGTAGAAGGGGCGCAGTTTCTCCACATCCGGAGCTTCATGGCTCTTGGTGTAAAGATCGTAGGGGTTGAACGCCTGGACCCATTTGAGGTTGGCGCGATCCTGGTCGTTGAGCAGGTGTTGATAGGCGCCTTCCCGATGCCACGGGTAAAAAGAATGGTAACGCAGCATGTAGAGCGCTTCCTGCGGCAGGTAATCCTTGGTCACGTGATAAATGTATTCGTCGTGGCCCCAGGAAATGTGGACGTTATCCAGTCCGCAACCATTTTTATACACGCCCAGGCTGGTTTGGAACCGGGACTCCTTGGAGTCTGGATTGTCGTGGAAGAAAGGATGGAAAACGATGGTGTCGGAGTAGGCGCAGCCGACAGGGAACGTATCGCCCACCACCGCCCATTGGGGTTCGCCATAGAGGCAGAGGATCTTGCCGAGATCATGAACCAGGCCTGCCAGGATAAACCAGCGTGGGTGACCGTCCTGCCGGATTTGCTCCGCGGTTTGGAGCAGGTGTTGCAACTGGGACAGATCCGTATCGGGATCGCTGTCATCGACCAGGGTGTTGAGGAACTCCATGGCCTCCCAGATCCCCATCTGCTTGCGACGGAGGGAGAGGAAATCTTTCTTCTTGGAGAGGACGAAATCGTAGGTTTGCCGATGATGGTTTTGCCGGTAGAATTCGCGGACGGAGGGGCGGGCGTTGGCTTCGTAGTTTCGGAACTGTTCCTTCTTCTTGGCTGGGTCGGTCGCTTTAAAGGGAGTGGTCGCCACCGCGGTCGTCGCGGGTTCGGGGTACCGCTCTTTGACAAATTCTTCCCATTCTTCGAGGCTTTGCAGCGGTTGGTCGGACGAAGGCTGTTGCATAGGATTTCGATAAAACGCTCCCGAATCATGGCGGCGAGGCGCGACTTCCGGCAAGCCACAAAACGTGGCCTTCCAGCCTGGCGGTGCATCCCGAAGTTGTCTGGAGTGTGGCGCAGGCTGCCCAGCCTGCCGTCTCGCCGACGGCCCGGCGGGTGAAGAACCAGGCCCTTCCATGCTCTCCAGGCGCCTGGAGAGCCTATTTCATGCACGGGACGCCCGGTGAGGACACCGGGCCTACAAACACGGAGGCAGTCGAGATTGTAGGCCGCGTGCCCTCACGCGGCGCACTGTCGCGGATTCAAGCTCAGTATGAAATATGCGGGCTAGTCCCTTCGTCGCCCCGCAGGCTGGGCAGCCTGCGAAACAGCAGACAGGGCTGCCTGCGTGACCAGGACAACCCGGTCACCGACAACCTCTTGATGCACCGCCGGCGTGGCCATGCCAAGCCCGGCGGAGGGATCCGGTTCAGGCGAGCAGGCCTGGCACGACTTCTCCGGCGATTCCGGTCAATCGCATGTCCAGGCCTTGAAAACGGTGGGAGAGCTTGCGGTGGTCGAATCCCAGCAGGTGAAGCAGCGTGGCATGCAAGTCGTGCACGTGGACCGCGTCGCGAACCGCATTGAACCCGAGTTCGTCGGATTCGCCATGGACGTGTCCGCGCTTCAGGCCTCCCCCGGCCATCCAGATACTGAAAGCGCGGTTGTGATGGTCGCGTCCGTCGTTGCCGCCTTGCACCATGGGGGTGCGGCCAAACTCCCCGCCCCAGAGGACGATTGTGCTGTCGAGAAGTCCCTTTTGTTTCAGATCCTTGATCAAGGCCGCGCTGGCGCGGTCGGTGTCCACGCAGTTCTGTTTGATGGCCTTGGTGAGATTGCCGTGCTGGTCCCACGCTTCATGGAAGAGTTGCACGAAGCGGACGCCCCGTTCGGCCAGGCGCCGGGCGAGGAGGCAATTCCGCGCAAAACCGGGTTGTTTGGGATCTTGGATGCCGTAGAGATCGAGCACGTGCCGGGGTTCTTTGGAGAGATCGAGCAATTCCGGCGCGCTCGTTTGAAGTTGATAGGCCATCTCGTAGTTCTGGATGCGCGCGGCGGTTTCGGGATCGCCGTTTACGTTCAGTGAGGCCTGATTGAGCTCGCGGAGGGTGTCGAGCGAGGCGCGCTGGGTTTCCAGGTCGAAGCCCCGGGGATTGGACAAATAGAGAAGGGGATCGCCGGTCGGACGCAAGGGAATGCCCGAGTAAAGCGTGGGCAGGAATCCGCACCCGTAATTGCTGGCACCGCCGCTGGTTCCTTTGGCGGATGTCAACACGACATACCCGGGCAGATTCTCACCCTCGGATCCGAGGCCGTAGAGCGTCCAGGAACCGAAACTGGGCCGGCCGAAAATCTGCGAGCCGGTGTTCATCATGATCTGGGCCGGCGCGTGATTGACGGCCTCGGTCTGCATCGTTCGCACGAGGCAGAGTTCATCGGCGACTTCGGAGGTGAACGGGAGGATTTCGCTCAGTTCCATCCCGCACTGGCCGCGCGGCGCGAATTTGTATTTCGGACCGAGCAAGGCCGAGTTCGGTTTAATGAAGGCGGCCCGGTAATCCTTCAGAAGATCCGCGGGCGGGAGTTGTCCGTCGCGTTTGGTCAGTTCGGGTTTGGGGTCGAACAATTCCAAATGGCTGGGGGCACCCGCCTGGAACAGATAAATGACGCGCTTGGCTTTGCCTTGGAAATGGGGCGCTCGCGGGGCGAGGGGATTGCCGGGCGATTTCGACGGACGCTTTTCGCGAGCCAGGAGTGATTGAGTGGCCAGGGCGGCCATGCCGACGCCGCAATCCCGGAAGAACCATCGGCGCGTGATGAGCCTGGCCGTTTCCCGCCGGATTTCTTGGGCTAAGTTCATAATCAATGCTTGGTCAGAGTTTCGTCGAGATTGAGGAGCACGCGCGAAGCGACCGCCCATGCCGCCGCGTCCCGGGGGGTGGTCTTTTCGGGAAGCGAGGCTCGCCGGGAAGGGTCGCCGGTGGCGAGTTCGTTGGCATTCAGCCAGCCTTCGGAGATCTTCTTCCGGCGGGAATCCAGGAGTTCCAGCAACGCTTGTTTTTCGGAAGGACGCGGGGCGCGTCCGACGCAAAGTTGGTACGCGTAGTCGGCTCGCCGGGCATCCGTGGCACCGCCTTCACGGAGGATGCGCAGCGCGAGGGCTTGCGAAGCTTCGACAAACACCGGTTCGTTCAGAGAAGCAAGCGCGGCCAGCGGCGTGTTGGAGCGGGGCCGGCGGGCGCAGGATGTGTCGGCGTTCGGAGCGTCAAATGTGGAAAGCGCGGGATCCGGCATCGACCGCTTGCGAAACACATAGAGCGACCGGCGGTAACGCTCCGGTCCCTGCGCTGGAATCCAGTAGTCCATTCCGAAAAAATTGAAATCCAGCACGTTTTGAGGCACCGGGGGAAAAATGCTTGGTCCTCCGATGCATGGGGAAAGCAATCCTGAAGCGGCGAGGGCGATGTCGCGGATCACTTCGGCCTCGGCACGGAAGCGTGGCCCGCGCGCGAGCCACTGGTTGCCGGGATCCTTTTCCTGTTGTTCGGGAGTGACGCGGGAGGATTGGCGGTAAGTGGCCGAGGTCACGATTCCCCGGATCAGCTGTTTATGGCTCCAGCCTTTTTCCATGAAATCGACCGCCAGCCAGTCGAGCAATTCCGGGTGAGAGGGCTCGGCTCCGCGCAATCCGAAATCTTCCGAGGTCTCGACCAAGCCGCGTCCGAAGAGGGCCTGCCACACCCGGTTCACGGCCACGCGGGCGGCGAGGGGTGAGCGTTGGTCCACGAGCCATTGCGCGAAAGCCAGTCGGCGGGGAAGGTTGCCGGGTTCGATCGGATGCAAAACCGCGGGCACCTGAGGACGGACGGTTTCTTTCGGGCGGTTCCATTGCCCGCGATCGAGGCGTCTTGTTTCGCGTGGGTCTTCGGGGCCGCGCTCGGCGAGGTGGAGGATCGAGGTGACAGGGTCCGGATAGGGCTTCCAGGCGGCTTCGGCCTCTTCGTTGAATGATTTCAGTGCGGGGACGGAGTGGCGCCAGGCCGCGAACAGGGTGCGACGTTGTTTGTCGGTGCGCCTGGCTTCGGGGACGCGCAGGGCGAGGATCGCCGCGTAATCGACAGGCGGAGCCGAAGGATGGGGATGAGTGGTGGTGGAGAGACGGAACCTTCCGACCATGGTGTTTTTGTCCCCGTTGTTGTCCCCGCCATGATTCATGCGCAGCGAAAACTTGAGTTTGGTGCCGCGTGGAAGCGTTTGCGGCGTTTCAAATTGAACGACGGCGACGGACTCGGTGTGGCGCCGGCCTCGTCCGCGATCCGCGCGCCAGCCCGTCAGGTCGTTGGTGTCGATCAGATAAGCGACCGGACCTCGCCGGCGCTTGCCATCCTTGTCGAGCGACTTGTTGCTCCATTCCGGCTCCATCGAGCCATCGGGCTCCGAGAAATCCGCGGTGGCTTGGGCGAGTCGAAGCGCGGTCCATTGGTTGCTGCCGGGCCTTTTCGCCTCGACGATGAGTTCGGAGAGTGCCCAGGTGCCAAGAAAGCTTCGGCCCGGGCCGTCGTAGGGCAAATCGCCGTGCGTGAAGATCTCCAATCGCAACCCTGTGATGTTCTCCATCGCCGGTTGGGCGATCATGTACACGTCGCCAGAAACGGTGCGGTGTCCCAAGGTCAGTATGGAGCCATCCGGGAGGGTGGTGGGATGGTTCAATTCAGACGTGGAATGGAGATCCTCCGCCTCGATCACTTTCCAATCGTACCGGTCGGAGGTATCCAAGACCTGCTTGCCCCAAGCGTCGAGTTCAGCAGCCCAGTGCGGACGCGACTCGCGGACACGTCGGTCGACATCGTCCAGCGTGGCCTGGAGTTTGGCGATGCGTTCCTGTTGCTCGGAGTTATAAACGCGGGACTGAGCGTCATAGCTGTTGTTGATGAACGAGAAGAGTCCGTAATACTCCTCGTGCGAGATGGGGTCGAATTTGTGGCTATGGCATTGGGCGCATTGCAAAGTCAGGCCAAGAACGCTTTTCCCGAGCGTGTCCATGCGGTCGAAATTGCCCTCCATCCGGAACTCTTCGGGAACGATGGCGCCTTCCTCGTTGATCATGCCGTTCCGAAAGAAGCCGGTGGCGATGAGTTGATCCTGCGTGCGTCCGGGCAGGAGGTCGCCGGCGATCTGCTCGACGATGAACTGGGGATAGGGCAGGTCACGGTTGTAGGCTTGGATGACCCAGTCCCGCCACGCCCACTGCTCGCGCATCAGGTCTTTTTCGTATCCGTTGGAATCCGCGTAACGCGCCGCGTCCAGCCATTGCCTCGCCCATTTCTCTCCAAAGTGCTCACTCGCCAGCAGGCGGTCCGCCAGGGATTCGACGGCGGTCCCGAGGTTCTTCCGGGCTTCGGAGACAAAGCGGGCGGTTTCCGCGGGCGAAGGAGGCAAGCCGATGAGGTCGAGGTAAAGGCGACGGGCCATTTGTTCAGGGGAGGCGGCGGGAGAAGGCCGGAGACCTGCTTTCGCCAGGCGCGCCTGAACGAAATGATCGATGGCGGCGGAGCTGTTTTGTTTTAGACGGGAGGGCAGGGGGCTCTTGATGGGGGATTCGAAAGCCCAATGTTTGGAGTAGGGGGCGCCTGCGGCGATCCATCGACGCAGCAGTTCGGTGTGCTGGCTTTTGACCGGATGCTTTTCGCCGGTGGGAGGCATGACGTCGTCCGTGTCGGTGGTGAGAATGCGTTGAAGGAGGGCGCTCTTCTCGGGATGGCCCGGGACGATGGCGGGTCCATCCGATTTGCCGCCGTGGAGGGCATCGTCGCGAAGATCGAGGCGCAGTCCGCCCTTGCGGGCTTTTTCGTCGGGTCCGTGGCACGCGAAGCAATGGTCGGCGAGGATGGGTCGAATTTCGCGCGAGTAATCAGGCGCGAGAGTCGACGCGAACGCGGAGGACCGGTCCATCAGCAGGACGGCCAGGATCATACAGAAGGCGCGCATAGATGGTGCCCGAAATTTAGGGTGCTGAGGTCCTGTCTGTCGAGGCTCGATGGGAGGCTCCGGCAGTTTGGATGTGGCCGCTTGGGGAGATCGTCGAGCGAAAGTGAGCAACTTGAACGGGAGGGCGAGGTCATGTAGGTTGCGGCATGCGACCGACATCACGAGACGTTTCATTTCAGACACGGAGTGGCGATTTTCTTTTCCACCGATTTGAATTCCGGGTCCCTGGTAACGCGATCGGCCTCCTTTTCCTTCGCCAGGGCGGCTGCGAAAGCGTCGGTCAGAATGATTTTGAAGCGGGCTCTCACATCGGCGGCGGTGTTGGCCAGCGCGCGGTTCGTTGTGGAAGCAGGGGACGAGCGCGAAGCTGTCGAGCATTTTAGCGGTCCTTTCGATCCGCCTGTTCCCGCTCTGCTTCTTGTGCTCCGACCACGCTTTGGTCAATGGGTTCTCGCACGGCCTGCGTTCGAGCGGTGCATCCCGATGTTGCCGGTGATGCAGGTAGGGCGCGTCCGTCCCGGCGCGCCGCCGGAGCATGATGTTTTGCATCCAGTGGGCGGCGGGCTGGGACAGGCCCGCCCTACCAACAACATCGGGATACACGGGCGTTCGAGAACCCCAAAGTATCCATCTTGATATCAGCGCTCATCGCTTCGAGTCTCACTTCTCGTCCAAAGCCAGTAAATACTTGATATATAATAGATTAAAGTGTTTGTCAGACTCTCCCGATCCGGACTGACTGCATCCTCTTTTGGGCGACCACTCCAGGGCTTTACCTCCGGCGCGCCTGCCCTCGCGGGCTCTGTCGTTGATTCCCGGGGCGGATGCTCGCGGAATGCGGCCCTGGCTCAATGGCAGCTTTCCCGGTGTGGGACGTTCCGGTACCGCGGGGAGGTTTGCCCGGCGTGCGTTGAGGTTGATCGTAATAATGGACTTAATTTGTAATGTCCAAGCTCGGCTGGGACGCTATCATCCCACTCAATTCGATGAGCACGCTCGCTTTGATTGAATCGGTGGGAGGTTGGTGGAACGCACTTACACTCGCCAAGCAGCTCTTTTTTGGCATCGGGTTGCTCGCCTCTCTGGTTGCGCTGGTGATTGCCGTGTTGTCCATGATTGGCATGGAGCACCACGATGGCCTTGATGTCGCCCGGGGAGTGGACCATGGCGGAGGAGGCGTGTTCTCCATCAAACCGCTGACCGGCTTTTTTCTCGGCTTCGGCTGGGCGGGTGGATTGGCCCTGGACGGTGGTCTGACCCTCGCGGCGGCCATCGGGGTCGCGGTTCTTTCGGGTCCCTGATTTTAGCGATGGTCGTGGCCATGTTTCGCGCCATCTATAGTCTCAAAAGCGATGGCACCTCGCGGATTGATGACGCGGTGGGCGTGGTGGGCACCGTGTATGTCACGATTCCGCCTGCCCGTGCGTCCGGGGGCCAGGTGATGGTTCCATTCAGCGGGCGTTTGCAAACGCTCGCTGCGATCTCCGCAGCCGGCAAGCCCATCCCGAGCGGTGAGAAAGTCAAGGTTCTCAGCGTGGTGGACACGCATACCGTACAAGTGGAGGCACTCTAAACCGACTCTGTTTCGTTCCCACCCCATCCTGATCATGATCCAAGTCATCGCCATTTCCATCGTCGTCGTTTTCCTGGTGCTCATCGCGATCATCCTGATTTCGCGTTACCGGATGTGCCCTCCTGATCGAATCCTGGTCGTGTTTGGCAAGCTGGCGGACGGGGTTTCCTCAAAATGCTATCATGGCGGATCGACTTTTGTGATGCCATTTTCCAGAGCTACAGCTACCTCGACCTGACGCCCATCAACATCGAGATTGAGCTTCGGGGGGCGCTTTCCAGCCAGAACATTCGCATCGATGCGCCGGCCTCCTTTACCATCGGCATCTCGACCGAACCCGAGGTGATGCAGAATGCCGCCACGCGTCTCTGGGGCCGCACCATGGATGAGATTCAGCAACTGGCTTCCGAGATCATCATGGGACAAATGCGCGTCGTGTTTGCCTCCATGAGCATTGAGGAGATCAACAGCGATCGTGAAAAGCTGATTTCGCTCATTACCAAAGGCGTTGAGGTTGAGCTCCATAAAGTGGGTTTGCGGATGATCAACGGCAACATCCGCGACATCAAAGATCACTCCGGTTACATCGACGCGCTGGGGAAGGAGGCTGCGGCGAAAGCGATCAACGATGCTCAAATCAAGGTGGCGCAGGAAAATCAGCGGGGGGCGATTGGGCGCGCTGAGGCTGAGCGTGAACAGGCCATTCGCGTGGCCAACGCCCAAGCCGAGGCGAGAAAGGGAGAAAACACCGCGCAGGTGGTCATTGCCAAATCCAATGCGGACCTGGCGACTGAGCAAGCCGAAGCCAAGCGCCGCACGGAGGCTGCGCAGATGGTGGCCGAAGCTCGCGCGCTCCAGGAATCCTACAAAGCCCAGCAGGAAGCCGAACTGGCCCGGGCCGCGCGCGAGCAGGCGCAGCAACAGGCCGATCAGATCGTAAAGGCCGAAATCGAAAAGGAGCGACTTCGCATTGATTCCGAGGCCAAGGCCGCACAAGCCAGAATTCTCCAGGAAGGCCAGGCGGCAGCCTACATTGTGCAGAAGGATGCGGAGGCCCAGGGCATCAGGCGTGTGGCCGAAGGTGAAGCGCAAGGAATCAAGGCCAAGCTCGGCGCGGAGGCGAGCGGAATTCAGGCCAAGCTGTCCGCCGAGGCGGAAGGCACACGGGCTTTGCTTGATGCCAAAGCGCAGGGGTTCGAGAAACTTCTGAAAGTTGCCGAAGACGCTTCCGGCGCCACGCAGCTCCTCATCGCCGAGAATATTGTGCGCATCGCGGAGATCCAAGCGGGGGCGATCAAGGGGCTGGCCTTCGAGAAAATCGTGGTGATGAACGGCGGGGTTTCCGGCTCCGGGCCCGGCCAGTTCGTGCAGGATTTGTACAAGGGAGTCTTGCCCGTGAACGAGATTGCGAAAAGCGTCGGACTCAACCTGCCCTCGTTCCTCGGGCAGTCGTCCGAAGGAGAGGCCCCGGCGCAAACTCCGAAGCGAGAAGCGCCCAAACCGGGGAGCGAGCGCAACCCTCCCAGCGCCTGAGTCATCAAGAGGCCGGTGGATTGACAGCAGTGCATCCATAGGTTGTCGGTGAAGCGCGTGGCAGCGCTTGGGGCGCGGCGTTCACGCCGCTTCAAGGCGTGGCTTCTAAAGGGCATAGCCGGTTCAACGGGCAAGCGTGCTGCCCGGGCGATGGCATCCACCCACGGTGGGCCATGGAGTGGGAGGAGATCGCCGCGGCAGGTTGGCGCGAGCGGAAGCGCCGTGAACGGGGCGTCCCGACATCGAGCGGATGCGCCGGACTTACAGCCGTGTATCCCGATGTTGTTGGTAGGGCGGGCCTGTCCCAGCCCGCCGCCCACGGGATGCAAAACATCATGCTCCGGCGGCGCGCCGGGACGGACGCGCCCTACCTGCATCACCGACAACCTCTGGATGCGCCGGACTTTCAGCTCCACCCCGGTTTGGTGTTGTCATTCGGCGGCAGCCGCTCTAAGATGAGAGTAGAAACCCCGATTCACGCGAATGGTTCCAACCGCCCCGCTTTGACCTTGAATTATGCGTATCTCCCCAGTCTCACGCCGTCTTTTCCTTGGCAGGGCCGCTTTGGCCGTCTCGGCCCCTTTGATTCTCCCTTCGCGTGTGTGGTCCGCGGCCGTTTCGCCCAATGACCGCATTCAACTCGGCTTCATCGGAATGGGCACCCAGAATCGCGGGTTGATGTCCGGCTTCCTGCGGACACCGCAGACGCAGACGGTGGCGGTTTGCGATGTTGATCGCACGCGGCGGCTGGCGGCGCAGACGGTGGCCAAGGATCATTTTGCCAAACAGGGGGGAGGAGGTGGCTGTGAGGCGTATGAGGATTTTCGGGAGTTGCTGGCCCGCCGGGATGTGGATGCCGTGGTGATCGCAACCCCCGATCATTGGCACGCGCTGATCAGCATCGCAGCGGCGAGGGCGGGCAAGGATATTTACTGTGAAAAGCCCCTCTGCCAGTCGATTCACGAGGCTCGCGCCATGGTGAAGGCTGTCCGCAAGCACAAGCGCATTTTCCAGACAGGCTCCATGCAGCGGTCGAGCAAGGAATTTCGCGTGGCCTGCGAGCTCGTTCGGAACGGCGTGATCGGGAGAATCTCCACGGTTGAAGCCTCGGTGGGCGGTCCGGGCATGCCGTGCGATTTGCCGGGCGAAACTCCGGAGCCGGGTTTGAATTGGGACCTGTGGCTGGGTCCTGCCCCTTCGCGGCCTTATCATTCCGAGCTGAGTCCCCGCGGCGTGCACAAACACTTCCCAAACTGGCGGCGTTATCGTGAGTACGGCGGGGGCGGGGTGACGGATTGGGGCGCGCATCATTTCGACATTGCCCAGTGGGGCTTGGGGATGGACCAGAGCGGTCCGGTGGAAATCACCCCAGCGTCCGATCCCAAGGCATCCTTTGGCGTGCGCGCCCGTTATGCCAGCGGAGTGGAGTTGGTGCATTCGAACGGCAACGGCGTGGTTTTCCATGGGAGCGAAGGCAAGATCTCGGTGGACCGCGGCAGGTTTTCCTTGTGGCTGGGCTCTCAACTGAAGTCGGAGTCGGCCTCCGAATGCGAAGGCATTGCCCGGGAACTGTTGAAGTCGAATGCGGAACGGCTTTATGCGAGCACGGATCACAAGGCGGATTGGTTGAACAGCATCCGCACCCGGAAGCCGCCTATTTGCGATGTGGAGGTGGGTGCTCGGACGGTGACGGTCTGTCATTTGATCAACCTCGCTTATTACCACGGCCAGCGCATGGTATGGGATCCCAAGCGGGAGCGGTTTGCCGGGGGCGCCGGAAACGCCGCCTGGCTGGATGTGCCCTACCGGGGGAACTGGAAACTGGGTTAGGCCAGGATTTCCTTCAACACGCGCCCGGAGACGTCGGTCAGGCGGAAGTCGCGGCCGCCAAAGCGGTAGGTCAGCCGCTCATGGTCCAGACCCATCAAGTGCAGAATCGTCGCATGGTAGTCGTGGACGTGACAGGGACGGTCGACGATGTTGGCGCCGAATTCGTCCGTGGCGCCATAGGTCATGCCTCCCCGCACCCCCGCGCCCGCGAGCAGTGACGTGAATGCCTTGGCGTAGTGGTTGCGGCCTTTGCCATTGCCTCCATCGCTCCAGGGCGTGCGCCCGAACTCGGTGCAGATGGCCACGAGGGTTCGTTCCAACAAACCGCGCGCCTTCAAATCGAGCAGAAGGGCGGTGATGGCTTGATCGACCCGCTTCGCTTTCGGGCGGTGCGTTTCCATGTCCCCGTGGGAATCCCAGTTGTCGTGCGAACCCGTGTCGATGATTTCCACGACGCGCACCCCGCGCTCGATGAGGCGCCGGGTCATGAGGCATTGCCAGGCAAACGAACGGTTGTCCCCGGGCGAGACTCCATAGAGTTCGAGATCGCGAGGGGATTCGCGGCTGAGATCGAAGACCTCCGGAGCTTCCTTCATCATGCCCCGGGCGATATCGAAACTCAGGCTGCGGGCAGCCAGACGGGCATCCTCAGCCCGGGTTTGGGCGTGGGTTCGATTGAGTTCATCGAGCATCTGTTGCTCGAGTTCGCGCAGTGCGACGGGCTTGGGAGGCGGATCGAGATCGGGAATGGGCTTCGCGCCCGGCGCCAGCCGGACGCCCTGGTGCGCCGCGGGAAGGAAGGCGGCGTCCCAGACCTGAGCCCCGGCGTAGGGCAGGTGTTCCGCAAAGACGAGATAGGCGGGCAAATTGCGATTGAAAGTGCCCAATCCCATGCTCAACCACGCTCCCAGACTCGGCATGGGCACTGTAGCCGAGCCGGTGTGCATCGCCAGCGTGGCTTGGAAGTGCTCGACGATATCCGTGTGCAACGACCGGATCACACACAGGTCATCCGCGACGCTTCGAAGCCGGGAGAAGAGCTCGCTGATGGGCAGGCCGGACTGGCCGCTGGATTTGAACTCGAATTTGCTGCCCAGGAGGGGAAGCGGACGCGCTTCGTCGGGGCGCAGTCCAAATGCCGGAATCGGCTTCCCATGCATCGCGTTCAATCGAGGTTTGGGATCGAACGTGTCGAGGTGGGAGAACCCTCCGGTCAAGAACAAGACAATCATCTGATCGGCTTGAGCGGGGAAATGGGACGGAGAAGGCGCCATCGGATGTCCCCGATGCAGCGCCGCCGCTTGGGCAAAGCGGACGGGTGACATGGCGCCCAGCAGTCCAGCCTGGGCACAAGCTCCTAAGAACCGTCGTCGGGAGAGGTCAATCCACATATAAGAACTCGTTTGCGTTGAGCATCGCCTTGGCGAGACTGGTCCAAACCTCGAGCTCGGCGGTCGCTCCGTGGGGTTCAGCGCCGGTGGCAGGTGCGGCGCGGCGTCCTTCGCGCAACCAGTGTTCCAGCCTTTGCCGTTCGGCGGAGTCGGGGGGTCTGGACCACGCCAGGGACTGGAGTCGCGCCAACCTTTCGGCATCGGAGTCGCGTTCGCGGCGGACCCGAAGCGCGAGGGCGCGAGCGCAGTGTTCGAGGAAATCGTGATTGAGCGCGAAGAGCGCTTGTTGGGGAACCGTGGAGACTTGCCGCGATTCAGTGGAGCTGTTTGGGTCGGGCCCATCGAACAACCCAAGGAAAGGATGTTTTTGCAGGCGCTGGGTCATGAGATAGACGGAACGGTGGGAATGATCGTAGCGTTCCTTGAAGGGCGTGTGCTGAGTCCAGGTCCACTTCTCAGGGGTGGGGAAGGGGTGCGCACCGGGCATCGATCGGGACCACAATCCTGAGACATGCAAGAGCGCGTCGCGCAAGGGCTCCGCTTCCAGGCGCCGCCTTGGGAATCTCCACAACCATCGGTTGCCGGGATCGATGGCCAGGGAACCCGGGTGAGCTTCGCTGGAGCGTTGATAGGCAGCCGAGAGGAGGATCCAGCGATGGAGGGACTTGATGGACCATCCGCTCTCCATGAATCGCTCGGCCAACCGATCGAGGAGCTCTGGATGGCTTGGGGGTGAGGAGCTGGCTCCGAGGTTGTTGGGCGTGTTGACGAGGCCCTGGCCGAAATGATAATGCCAAATGCGGTTCACCAGGACACGGGCCGTGAGGGGATGCTGTGGGTGGGTCAGCCACCGGGCGAGTTCGAGGCGTCCACTGGAACCGGCCGGGACGCTCCATGGGGATTCAAGGGCGAAGGCTTGGGGCACGCAACGCGGAACGGTTCCATCCGACTGGGCAGGATCGCCTCGCTTCTGCAGGGCGGCGTCCTTGGGGGTGCCTTCTCGAACTGCGTAAGCGGACTTGAGATCGGGAGGGATTCCTGGTTTTTCCAGATTGCGAAGGGATTTCTTGAGCTCCGCCAGATTCTTTTTCGTGGTTTCGTCCAAAAGTTTGGCCGGCAGGTTGGTGGATTCGAGTGCGCGGACCTGTTGCCTGAGAGATTCGAGTTGAGTGAGCCAGCGGTCGGTTTTGGATTTCGTGGCCGCGTCGGATTCCAGAGAGACGAATTTCTGGCGGTTGAACTGCTTCGACTGAACCTCTTCGGATCCCGCCCAGGGGAATTCGGTGCTGTCGAAGATGCCGTAGAGCCCGTAGTAATCCCGCATGCTGAGCGGATCGGATTTATGGTCGTGGCATCGCGCGCATTTCAGATTCAATCCGAGGAAAGTTTGACCGATCGTTTCCAGCGTGTTTTCCAAGGTGAGGTGCCACAGTTCGTAAGGCCCGGTGCCATAGCGACGGGAAAGCGCCAAGAAGCCGGTGGCGACAATGGCGGATTCACGCTCGGTCCCGGTTGCGGCGGTTCGGGCGAGGACATCCCCCGCCAGTTGTTCTTCGACAAAACGAGGGTAAGGCTTGTCCTGGTTGAAGGACTCGATGATGTAGTCGCGGTAGCGGTAGATTTCGGGAATGGGATAGTCCGCATTGTCGCCGGCGGTGTCGGCGTATCGAACGACATCCATCCAATGGCGGCCCCAGCGTTCGCCGTAGTGCGGCGAGGCGAGCAAGCGATCCACCACGCGTTCGAAGGCGTGGGGAGATGGGTCGCTTGCAAACCGGGCCACTTCTTCCGGCGTGGGGGGAAGTCCGAGCAGATCGAAAGTCACCCGGCGGAGCAGGGTGCTGCGAGAGGCGGGCGGGGAGGCAGCAAGGCCATTTTCTTGAATCTTGGCATTCAGGAACGCGTCGATGAATTGCTGTTCGGGAAGGCTGTTTGAGCGGGGTGGAGGGGTGGGGCTTCGCAAGGGACGATAGGACCATGGAAGTGCGGACGGTGGGGGCTTCCCTGGAGCTTCTGCCTGAACCGGGAGGTAAACCAGGAACACCATCGCGATCAGAAACGCTCGCGAGAGTCCCCGAAACGAACCGGTTCCTTGAAGGAACGGGAAAGGCCGTCGCGGGAAAGGGATGGCGAGGTTCACTATGAAAATGTAGGAGGGAGCTCGAACGAGCGCAATTCCAAGCTTTGCCTTTTCCTGCCGCGAGGGATTAGATTGCAGCCTCCTGGCATCCGCGTCCGTAGGGTGCCGCGCGATGGAAACGCTCATCGAAGACTTTCTTCTTCACTGCGGTCACGAACGCGGGCAGTCGCCGCGCACGGTGAAGACGTACGCCGCTATTTTAGGGCGCTTTGCCCTGTGGGCTCAGCCTCGAGGCGTGACCGAATGGAAACAAGTTGAGTTGTCCCTCCTGCGCGATTTCATCGGCTTCGAACGGGAGCGGCCCGCGAAGTCCGAGGGGCGGGGGCGCCGACGCCGCGGACCTTTGAGCACGGAATCCGTTTATCTTTCGATCTCCGCTTTGCGCGCCTTTTACAAGTATGCCGAGCGCGAGGGGTTTGTGAGCGGAAATCCCGCACAGCATTTGAGCCTGCCCCGCCGATGGAAAAGGCTGCCGAAGGGGCTTAGTCACGAGGAAATCAAGCGCCTGCTGGCCCCGCCGGTGGAGCCGGATGCGCATCGGCTGTGCGATCACGCGCTGTTGGAACTCGCTTACGCGTCCGGCCTGAGACTTTCCGAACTCTGTGGCATCCGCATGGAACAACTGCATCTTGACGCCGGATTCGTTTCGGTGATCGGGAAGGGGAACAAGGAACGCGTGGTCCCGGCGGGGCGTGCGGCCATCGGCGCGATCCATCGATACTTGAACGAGGGCAGGCCGAAGTTAGTGCATCCCCGCACTCCGGCGCAGGTGTTTTTGTCCCATCGTGGAGGCAAGATGTCGCCGGTGACGATGTGGCGGCGGGTCAGGAATGCCGTGCGTCGCGCGGGAATCGAGCGGACGGTGACGCCGCACATGTTGCGTCATAGTTTCGCGACCCATCTTTTGGAGCATGGCGCCGATCTGAGGGTCATCCAGGAGCTTCTGGGTCACGCGAGCATCGCCACCACGGAAGTTTACACTCACGTCACGGACCAACGGCTCAAGGACGTGCATCGGAAATATCATCCTCGCCCCTGACGGGCGAGGATCTTTCGGTCTATCTACCTGAAACCCGGCTGGTGGCCCGCTCCTGGAGCCAGACGACGTCTTTGTTGTTGGGAGTGGAGACGCCGAGCGCGAGCATTTGTCCGCGGCGAAGCTTCGGGATCGTGCGGGCATCGAGCCACTTGTGGATTTCGGCATGTCCGTCCGCGAAGGAGAATCCCGCGGCGCCATTGTGGTAGCTGGCCGGGAAATCGACGATTTGGGTTTGGGCGGCGTTGGGGAAGCCGCTCATTTGGGTCACCCAGAAACCGTCGTTGATGCTGTCTTCGCGCTCGTCCAGGAGCACCCATGTTTTGGAAGGACCCGGTTCGTTCATGTCGGAGAGTTTCCGGAAGACTTTCCAGACTCCTGCGGGCCAGCCATCCTGGCTGGGTCCCGGAAGCCAGGGCAGTTCGCCATTGCCGCCGACGAAGTTATTCATGGCCAGGCTACGGACGCGCGGGACAGTCTGGCCTTGGAAGGGTCCCGACGAGGGCTTGACGCGGGCAAGGTCGGCTGGGCAGCGCCAGATACCGGCGGCGTTGCCGCAGTAAGGCCAGAGGGGGCTTTTGTGGAGATCGCGGGTGACGTCCCAATTGGAGGGATTGGAGCCGCTGAGATCGAGAGAGCTGGTCCCGACCCAGCCATGGCGGTTGCCATAGCCGTGGACGACCTGGTCGGATTGGTCTTCGGCATACATGCGCCAAGCGAGCATCAGCTGCCTGTTGTTATTCATGCACATGATGCCCTGGGCTTTGGTTTTGGATTTCGAGAGAGCGGGAAGGAGCATGCCTGCCAGGATGGCGATGATGGCAATCACGACGAGAAGTTCAATAAGGGTGAAGCCGGAGCATCGCTTGGAGGCGGTGGCATGCCGACGGTGAGGAGAATGTGGTCTCATAAGCAGAAGGCCATGTTTGAGCTCCATTGGAGCCGCAGTCGTTTCAGGGTCAGGCTGGCTGAGAATCGCGAGGGTCACAAGCCCTTTGTCATGAAAAGGGGAGGGGGAATGCGGGTCGTTAACATTTTGCCCGGGAGCGCGCCGGGGTCGTCCTTCGACCCGCCGCGGCACATTGAAAAATCTGGAGGGTTCCGACCTGTCCGCGCGCTGCGGCTGGTCTCCAACACAGCCGCGCTCCCTCAAGGGGAATTGCTGGAGGAATGCGTCGCGTGCTTGACATGTTGTTCATTCCCACCAACATCGGAGCGATGGCTTCCCTGTTTACGATTCAGGCCGATTTTCGCTACGAAATCGTGCGCAAGATTTTCGAAGGGGGCATGGGCATCGTTTACGAAGCCGAGCAGCATGGAACGCGGGACTTCGTGAAACGCGTGGCGATCAAAGTGGTGCGGCAAAGCTATGCGTCCCAGATGATGTTCATCGAGAATTTCATCGGTGAAGCCAAGTTGGTGGCGGATCTTATTCACACCAACATTGTCCAGACCTATCACCTGGGCGAATCCCGGGGGATCTACTTCATCGCCATGGAACTCATTCGCGGGGTGAATCTGGAACAATTCACCCAGCGGTTGACGGAGAAGCAGGAGCGATTACCCGTCGAACTGGCGGTGTTCATCGTGAGCCGGGTGGCAAGGGGACTGGCCTACGCGCATATCAAGACGGACAAGAACGGCAACCCGTTGGGGATTGTGCATCGCGATGTGAGTTTCAAAAACATCATGATTGCCTTCGAAGGGGACGTGAAACTGACGGATTTCGGCATTGCCAAGGCCCGGGGATTTTTGCAGGACCAGGAAGGCGAAGTGGTTGCAGGGAAGGCCGATTACATGAGCCCCGAGCAGGCCGATTTTCAAATTACCGACCGGCGGTCGGATTTGTTCTCCGCCGGTGTGGTGCTCGCGCATCTCCTGCTGGGGTACAATATTTTCAAGGCGCCTTCCCCGGAGGAGTCGCGGCAGCGCATTCTGCGGCAGCCGATCCCGGACTTCCGGGCCTTGGATTCGCGAATCGACGACCGGTTGAACGAAATCCTCCAAAAGGCGCTGGTTCGGAATTTGGACCAGCGCTATGCGGTGGCGGATGAAATGCTCTATGAGCTTGAGCATTACATTTATCACAAGGGTTATGGGCCGACCAACGAAACACTCGGGCGCTTCATTCGCCGGCTTTATGGCCATGCCGATCCTCCGGCATTGGCTCCGGCTCCACGCGGAACCGAGGCGATGGAGCATACGGTGCGAGTGACCCAAAAGCTCTCCTGAGCGAACTCCCGATTCTCATGCCGCGTCCTTCCCGCAAGGAATCCTCCAGCAGCGTACGCCTGGGCCTTTTGCAACACGCCTGTACGGCGGATCCCGGGGAGAACCTGCGCCGAACCTTTCAACTGGCGGCGGATGCCGTCAAAGCGGGTGCGAAGATTCTTTGCACGCAGGAGCTGTTCCGTTCTCTCTATTTTTGCCAGAGTGAAGATCACCGGAATTTCGCCCTGGCGGAATCGATTCCGGGTCCGACAACGGAGCGATTTCAAAAATTCGCCCGCAGGCATCGTGTGGTGGTGATTGCCTCGCTCTTTGAAAAGCGTGCCTCGGGGCTCTACCATAATACGGCCGTGGTGATTGACGCCGACGGGTCGTTGCTTGGCCTGTATCGGAAGATGCATATTCCGGATGATCCTTTGTTCTACGAAAAGTTTTATTTTACGCCAGGCGATCTTGGCTTTCGCGCCTGGAAAACGGCGATGGGACGCCTTGGAGTTCTGGTGTGCTGGGACCAGTGGTATCCGGAGGCGGCACGGCTGACCGCCTTGTCCGGCGCGGAGATTCTTTTTTATCCCACCGCCATCGGCTGGCATCCCTCGGAAAAGCGGGAGTATGGCGTGAATCAGCATGGAGCCTGGGAAACGATTCAACGAGGTCACGCGGTAGCCAACGGATGCTACGTGGCGGCCGTCAATCGCTTCGGGTTGGAAACTCCGGTGGGGGGTGACGGCCTGGAGTTTTGGGGGCAAAGCTTTGTCGCGGGGACATCCGGTCAGATTCTGGCGAAGGCTGCGGTGGGTCAGACGGAGGCCTTGGTGGTGCCGGTGGACCTGTCCAAAGTCGATGTGACACGGACGCACTGGCCTTTCCTGAGAGACCGCCGGGTTGACGCCTACGGCGGTTTGACCCAGCGGTATCTTGATGCGGCGGCTCATCTCTAAAGAAGCATGGACCAGGACAAACCATTGGTGTGGGTGACGGGCGCGCGGGGACTGATTGGGAATTATTTGGTGCAGACCGCGGGCGAAAAGGCTCCGGGCTGGAGGGTCCGGGGATTGGCTCGCGCCGATGCCGATCTGACTGACTTCGGCGCCGTCGAGAGGCTTTTTCGGCAAGAAGCGCCCCGGTTCATCCTTCATTGCGCGGCGCTGAGCCGGGGTGTGGAATGCCAGGAGAATCCAGCCCGGGCGCGCTTGCAAAACGTCGAAGTCACGCGGCATCTCAGCCGGCTCGCGAGCGATATTCCCTTCATCTTCATGTCCACCGACCTTGTGTTTGATGGCAGGCAGGGAGGTTACTCGGAGCATGCGCGGACGAATCCCCTGAGTGTCTATGGCGAGACCAAAGCGGAAGCCGAGGCGGTGG
Organism: Verrucomicrobiota bacterium; assembly: GCA_016871495.1. NCBI lineage: Bacteria > Pseudomonadati > Verrucomicrobiota > Verrucomicrobiota bacterium. Next base: position 23,532 of record VHDF01000020.1, read on the forward strand.
TGCTGTCCAACGCGAAGCACTGTGTCGTGCGCACCTCGATCAATGGCGGCACTTCGCCCGCGGCCAATCGCGGATTCAATGAGGACATGCGCCGCGCCTGGATGGCTGGCCGGTCGCTGACCCTTTTCACCGATGAGTTTCGCAATCCCATTCCGGCGGTGGTCACGGCCCGGGCGCTTTGGGAGTTGGTGGAACGGTTCGTGCCGGGGATTTACCATCTGGCCGGAACCGAGAAGGTTTCCCGATGGCGGCTCGGAGAATTGATCGCGGCGCGCTGGCCTCAACTTCAGCCGAAAATCCAGCCGGGCCTTTTGGCCGAATACCAGGGTCCGCCGCGGCCGGCGGACACCTCGATGCATTGTTCCAAGCTTCAACGGCTCCTCTCTTTTCCTTTGCCGGGTATTTCGGAGTGGCTGGCGCAGCATCCGAACGAAGTCTTTTAGCTTCCGTTCAGGCAGGATGTATCGCGGACGACTGGCGCCTTCTCCGACCGGATGGATGCATCTTGGGCACGCGCGAACGTTCTGGATCGCCCAGGAACGAGCGGTTCAAGCTGGAGGCCGGTTGATCCTGCGGGATGAGGATCTGGACCCCGTCCGCAGCCGTCCTGAGTTTTCCGCGGGGATGATCGAGGATCTGCGCTGGTTTGGGTTGCGCTGGGACGAAGGACCCGATGTGGGTGGAGCTTGCGGATCTTATCATCAAAGTGAGCGGGCAGCCTTTTACCGGGCCGCGTTGGAGGTCCTCGGCGAGGGCGGTCATCTTTACCCCTGTCTTTGCTCGCGTCAGGACGTTTTGCGGGCGCTGAGCGCTCCTCACGCGGGTGACCAGGAACCGATTTATCCCGGGACGTGCCGGAATCGGACCCTGGAATCATCCGGCCTGGGGCGAGGAACACCGATGGCCTGGCGATTTCGCGTGCCCGAAGGACTTGCCCTGGAGTTCGAGGATGGAATTCAAGGACGACAACGCTGGGTGTGCGGGAAGGACTTCGGAGATTTCGTCGTGTGGCGTCCCGATGACGTGCCAAGCTATCAGTTGGCGGTCGTGGTGGACGACGCGGAGATGGCCGTGACCGAGGTGGTGCGGGGGTGTGATTTGCTCGAGTCCACCGCCCGTCAGATTCTGCTTTATCGAGCCCTGGGGCACGCGGTGCCTCGCTTCGCGCATGTTCCGCTCATGACGGATGAGAAGGGATTGCGGCTGGCCAAACGACACGCGGCCTTGAGTCTGCGGACGTTGCGTGCGAGGGGTTGGACGCCGGAAAGGATCCGGCAGCACTGGGATCGACCCGGCGGGATTGCGGCGATGATGAAGGGGGATGCGGGAAGGGATATTTCGTAGCGGGAGGGGAGTTACCAGCCGCCTTTGGGATTGGCCAGGCTGTACCAGGCATCATTTGGCCCATCATAATTCGGGGCATTGGGCCAGATCCCGGTGCCGGCCAGGCTTTTCGAGAACCACTTCTTCATGTTCATGGTGTAGGCCCGTCCGGAAAGATCGCCGAACGTGGCGATGCCGTTCACGTCCTGCAGTTGATCACGGGCCTTGCGGGCATTGGCATGGCGTTGGGAAATGCCTTCATGGGGTGAGCTGCCCACATCGTTGAAAAGGAAGTCCGACATTTCCGCGGGTCCCTCCCAGACGAGCATCCCGGTGGGCCTCATCGAGCCAAGCGTGAAGAGGGAGAACGCGGTTTCCTTGGTCGCAGTTTTGTAGTCAATGGAAGCGCCGTTCCAGAGGTAACTGGTGATCTTGATATTCCGGCGCCGGTAGTCGGCGGCGCCCTTGCCCGTGCCACGTTCGGCGAAATCGCGCGGGCACGTCAGCACACGCTCGTTGCCGATGTAATTCCCAAGCTGGCTTTTCCTGAAATTCGCGACTTGGTTGGTCCAAATCGCCTCGTCGTTGCGACCGCTTCCGCTGACGATTCCCTTGGCCGTGCACCAGGAGTCTCGCACATCGCAATCCCCCCAGCTTGCGTAGGGAATATAGTCGCTGTTGTCGCCCGCGAACACGTGAGAGGCGATCACGATTTGCCGGATATTGTTGAGGTCATTGGCGAGCAGGGCGCGGTCCTTCGCTTTCCCGAGCGCGGGCAGGAGCATGCCGGCCAGGATGGCGATAATGGCAATGACCACGAGAAGTTCGATGAGCGTAAAACCCTTTCGTTGAACCCTCCGATGTTCAGCTCCTCCACGTAATTGGAATGTGTTCGTAGGCATGATCGGGTGATTGCGGTCGAACATAGACGCTAGGACAAACGAGGCAAGCCGGGAATGGGAAAGCCCACTTGTTTCTTGGTTCCTCAGCTCTGGTGAATCATGGTTGGGTCACGGTATGAATGCAAGACAGCTTCCTGGGTCCGGGCTGATGAGGAATGGGTTGCGGAAATCCGCCTGCCTTGGGTGGGCCATCCGGGTTGGAAGGTTGCCGTCGAGCTGCGAATCCCTCGACGGTTCCCGGGCACTTGCCTGCCTGATGGGCACGGTTTTACTCGCCTGCAGTGTTGCCTTCGGTGCGGAGAAGCACAACGGGACCGTCATCCCATTGCCACGAGCCCACGCGCACAACGATTATGAACATCCGCGACCTTTGCGGGATGCGTTGGATCAGGGGTTTTGCAGTGTGGAGGCGGACATTTTCCTGGTGGATGGCCAATTGATGGTGGCGCATGAGCGGGCGGAAATTCGGGAAGGGCGGACGTTACAGAGTTTGTATTTGGAGCCTTTGCGGCAGCGAGTCCAGGCCGGGCGGGGATGGGTTTATTCCGAGAAACGGTCGCTCTCGCTCCTCATCGACATCAAGACGGAGGCGGAGTCCACCTACGCCGCCTTGCGCGAAGTCTTGAAGCGCTATGACGACCTTCTCACTCGATTCGAGGGAACGGCCGTAAACACGCGGGCCGTGACGGCCATCATTTCCGGCAACCGCCCGATCCAAACCATGAGCCGGGAACCGGTCCGTTATGCCGCGGTGGATGGGCGGGTGGCCGATCTGGAGGGGGCCTGGCCGCCAAGCTTGATGCCATGGATCAGCCAGAGTTGGCCCAGTTTGTTCAAGTGGCGCGGGGAGGGCGCAATGGAGGAGGCCGAGGCGCGCAAACTTCGGGAACTTGTGGACCGGGTTCACGCCCAGGGTCGATTGCTCCGTTTCTGGGGGCTTCCAGACCAGCCCTCGGTGTGGAAGGTCTTATGGGAGGCCGGGGTGGACTGGATCAACACGGACAAGTTGAGCGAGTTGAGCGTTTTTATGGCCGCGAGGATGAAGGGGCTGTGAACGGCGCGGTCCGGGAGGCGGAGCGCGGCGTTTACGCCGCATCAGGGTGTGACTGCAAGCGGCCATGGCGCGTTCGAGGCGGTTGGATTGGCGCGCGAACGAACGATTGCAACTTTGGCAGGCGGCGCGGTTCGTCCTCTGCGCATTCTGCGACCTTTGCGCGAGGCAGAAGAAATTCCTCACGCAAAGGACGCGAAGGAGGCAGAGGGCACAGAAGAGCCCGGCTAGTCCGCGTCGGTCCCGCTCGATTCGAGGATAGTCATCATCGAGTTGTCGCAGCGCGGGTTGGGCGGGGCAAGAGTTCTTCGGGAAGGCATGCGGGTTGTCAGGGCAACCCATCCAAGATCCGGGCTTTGGCCTCGGCGAGCTGGTCTCCCTCGTAAAACCTGAGCCGTCCACGCACGGAGACTCGCTGTCCGGGGAGGGCCTCAGGAAGGACCGGGTCGGAATGAATGCAGGGGCAGGGAGGATTGCCCCAAGCGCGTCCGCAACGTTCGAAGGCCAGCAATGCATAGCGGTTGGCTTGGGCGGATTTCACGACGGCCAGGGGGGCGGCGAACTCTTTGCGCTCCGCCGTTTGCTCCTCGAATCCCGGAGCGCCCTTGAGCATGAGGCAGATTTGGGTCCGCAGCGCCGTCAACCTCGCGGGCGTGCCATTTTCCAACCAGAGGGTGAAATCGGCTCCGTCCCGAGTGGGGATCGCTTGAGCCCCGAACGTAATGCCATTAGGCAGTTTCCACTCCGATCGCAGCTCGCCTCCCTCGAGCACCTGCCAATCCACGTTGGGGATCACCCGGTGCTGATGGTCCCAAATCGTGGGGATGTGGGTATGAGCCAGGTAGGTCAATCCGAGGTTGCTGAAAATGGCTTCGGGCAAGTCCAGCACCATGTAGCCGCTGTTCTCCCAGGGAGGAAACAAGGAGAGTTTCGTGCCGCGTTGGGGATCGATCGCGCCATCGAGGAAGCCCGTGCGTGGGTGGCGTCCGCCGGGATAAGGAAGGACTTGAACCAGGCCGGTTGTGACGCGGGAGCCGGTTCCGGCTGGGATTTCCAAACGGGCGGCGCTGGCTTTCGTTTTCTCAACGGACCAGCCCAACACCTGTGCGGCCTCCTCCCAGCGATAGCGATGGTGAACGATCATGTTGCGAAGCCAGAAGGGCGCTTGAGCCCGGGAAGATTCGATTTCGAAAGGCAACGGCAAGGAATCGGCTGACCCTTCCGGATAACGGAGGCTGAGGGTGGGATCTTTGGGCAAGCGGTCCCGGTCGATGTATCGATCAAGGTCGCGCAAGGCGATGACGCGGAAGCCGTGCTGTTTCAGAAACTGGAGGTAATCCCGGAACTGGTCCGGCGCGGTGCTGAGGTCTGGGCGCTGAGCCTCGGGCACGCCATGGAATTGCAGCACCACGGCTTTCCCAGGGATGGCGAGGTCCAACACCCTCTTGAGGTATTCGAGGTTCCAAAATGGGGCGGCTTCGGCGGTCGCGGGAATGAGCAGCGGATGATGCTGCAGGGGATTGAATGCGGGCCCGATCCCAGGGGAGTTGGGGCGCGATTCGGGCATTTTTCCGCGCCGCCCCAGTCGATAACCGAGTTCGTTCAATCGCTCGACGGCTTCCGGTCCAAAAGCATTGGCGCTATAGGCGAAGCTGGTGGGTCTTGGAACTTTGGCCTGTGTGAGGAGGAGTTGGCGATCCACCAGAGAGGTTTGTCCGGCCAGTCTCGAGGCGCCGCGCGGAGTGGAGAAATCCTCGTGGGACCAACTCTGGTTGCCGATTTCGAATCCCATCTGGTGTAATTCCGCCACTTCTTCCCATGTCATGGTGTGGTTGGTGGCGTCCATCCAGCGCCGCGTGACGAAGAAGGTGGCTCCGAATCCGAGTTCCTTGAGCAGGGGTGCGACGAAAGTTCGGTGCGATTTCGAGGCGCCGTCGAACGTCAAAACGACGGTCTTGGCGGGGATCAACTCCGCCGCGTTACCGAGGCAGACCCCCAAGATCAACAGCGCGCATTCGATCCATCGCCTGGGCCGCGTTGCCTGGAGGGAAGGAGGCCGAGGGTGTGATGGCCTGGAGCTCACAGGCGAGGGGAGGAGAGCGTGGGGCTCGGTGCGGAAGGTTAAACCTTCGCCAGGGCTGGGTGGACCCAGGGCGCCCGGTAAGGACGGCGGAGGAGTTTGTTGGCCTCGCGGTCGCCGACGACTTCGCCTTTCACCGGATCCCATTTCAACGAACGGCCCAATTGAGCGGAAAGGTTGGCGAGCACGCAGGCGACACTGGAGATACAGCCTTGCTCGATATCGGCGACGGGCTTTCCACGGGTGCCGATATTTTCCAGAAGATCCTTCATATGGACTCGGATGGCGGAGGCGACGTGTCGTTCGAGATCCACTTCAGTGCGATCCTCGGGGTATTTTTCGTATTCGAAGAGCGGTTCGCCTTTGAGGGTGGCTTCTTTTTTTCCGTGGGGGATGAACTCGTAGCCGCCCACGCTCGCTTTCAGCACGCCCTTGTCGCCGTAGATGAAAGCAGCCCAGGGATATTTGGGATCGGGTGCTTCACCCCAGGAGCGGTGCGTCCAGGCCACGTGCATGTGACCGAAATCGAAGAGGGCCGATTGGGTGTCCGAGATATTCGCCCGGGCTGCTTTGTCTTGAAGAATGCCGCCGGTGGAGCTCACGGTCGTTGGCCAGCCCAGGTCGAGCATCCAACGCACCATGTCAAGCATGTGGACGCACATGTCTCCCACGATGCCGTTGCTGTATTCCATGAAGGCTCGCCACCCGCGAGGATGGACGATTTTGTTGTAGGGGCGCATGGGGGCGGGACCGGTCCACATTTCGTAGTCCAGGTGGGCGGGAGGCTGGGTGTCGGGGGCGGAGGAGAGCGTGTCCCGATTTCGCATGTGGTAATAGCAACAGACCTCGGCGTGGGCGACGCGTCCGAGCAGTCCTTCCTTGATGACGCGATTGCGGGCTTCGATGAGGTGGGGCGTGCTGCGGCGCTGGGTGCCGATTTGGACGACGCGTCGGTGTTTGTGCGCGGCTTTTAGCATCGTTAGGCACTCGGCCACGTCCACGCCGATGGGTTTTTGGCAGTAGATATCCGCGCCGGCTTTGCACGCTTCGATCATGGGCAGGGCGTGCCAGTGATCGGGAGTGGCGATGATGACGATATCGAGATCTTTTTCGCGCAGCATCTCGCGATAATCTTTGTAGGTGCGCGGGCGTTTTTTGGAGAGTTGGCGGCTGGCGACTTGAGTGGCGGCGTCCTCCAACATTTTGGAATCGACGTCGCAAAGGGAGACGACGTCGACCGGGGCGATTTGGATGAGGCGGAAGAGATCGCATTTGCCGTACCAGCCGGTGCCGATGAGTCCGACCCGTTTGCGCTCGCCGACGGCGGCGGCGAAGCTGGAGTTGGTGGCGAGGGCGGCGGCGGCGGCAGCGCCCGAGGTATGGATAAAGTGTCGGCGATTCATGAGGGCGTTGTAAGCCGGGCACGATGAGAAAACAAGTCAACGGATTGCGGGTATTGGAGTGTCCGAAGAACTCAGATCGAATCGTTGAGACTCAACTCCGTGCCCGGCGCCGAGGTGGCGTGAATTCAGGAAAGGGATCGCTTGAAGGGGCTGATGCGACGTGTTCGGTGCAAGCGCAAATGGTCGGGAGATTCTTCTCTCGATCGAGCGGTCAAGCGCGAGGTCTTCTCCGTTGTCCGTTCCAAGCCGACTGTCGCCGTGCCGGTTGCTGTGGCGTGAACGGTGCGCTCCGGCCACTGGCGGGTTCACCGAGGCTTGTTTTGAAGCGGGTTCTGTCCTTGCCAGAATGTTGAATTCCATGAGACTCCCTGCATGATTTCGAGTCCGATCTTCGCCGCCTGGCTGCTCCGTGTGCGCTCGTTCAGGCTTCCCTTTAGGGTGAGCATGGCTTTCGCGGTGTTGGTTCTGGCCGGCGTGGTGTGTCTGCTGCCGGCTCAAGCCGAGCCGACTTTCCAGCAGTGGACCGACGCGTGCGGAAAATTGCCGGCGAATCGGGTGTTGGGAGGAAGGCTCCCTCCCAAAGCGCTGCTTCCGTTGAAAGAGTTCCAGGCGTTGTCCAGTGCCCTCGACCAATTCTTGGCGATCTCGACGAACGGGCCTTTGGCCGGGAAGACCAATTGGGTGGGGCGGGTTCCGAAGCAGGAGACTTTCTTCAACACCGGCCGCGGATGGTTTATGAATCCCGAAGTTCCTTTCGAGCCGTTCGCCCAGAAGCTGGTGCTTCCCGCGGGGAGCCAGGTTTTTCTGCAAGGGGATCTGCATGGGGACATTCACTCGCTGGTCGCCGTTCTCAAGCGATTGAACGAGAGGCAATGGCTGGAGGGGTTCAAACTGAGGCGGCCGGAGTGTCGGATGGTGTTTCTCGGGGATTACACGGATCGCGGACTTTATGGGGTGGAGGTTTTGTACACGCTGATGCGGCTGAAACTGGCGAATCCGGACCAGGTGTATTTTGTGCGGGGAAATCACGAGGATTTGAATCTCGTTGCCCGCTACGGATTTCTTGCCGAGGGCCGGGGGAAATACGGGCGCGAATTCGATGCGGCGCGCATTCTGCGGGCCTACGATTTTTTGCCCGTCGTCATTTACCTTGGGTTGGGGCAAGACTTTGTCCAGCTTTGCCATGGTGGCATGGAGCCGGGATATGCGCCGGCGGCCTTGCTGGCTTCGCCGGGGGACATTGCTTTCGAATTGTTGGGAGAGTTGCGGCAGGCCGATTTTCTGAAGAAACATCCGAACTGGTTGTCGGGTGACGCGCCTTCGGGGGAGGAGGCGGCGCGATTTCTCAAAAATTTTGTTCCGACGGCGCCGACGACTCCGGCGGTGCTGGGATTCATGTGGAATGATTTCACGGTCTTCAGCGATGAACCCTCGTTCGCGCACAATCCCGATCGCGCGTTTGTTTACGGGCATCCGTCCACGCGCTACTGGCTGGCTCAAGCGGGTGGATCCAAAGCCCGCGTTCGGGCCATTATCCGGGGGCACCAACATTCCGGAATTTCGAATCCCTTGATGAGGCGGTTGGTCGCCAGCCAGGGATTGTTCCGCCATTGGCAGGAGGCTCATTCCCCTTCCGCGCAGGCGGCGCCTCCGGCGGCACTGGCGGGAAAATTGGAGGGAGGACAGGAGCGCCGGATTCCCGAAGGAAGCGTTTGGACGTTCAACGTGGCCCCGGACAGTGTATATGGCCTGGGGTGCGACTACGGATTCGCGACCTTCGGAATTTTAGAGCTCGGGGCGGAATTTGGCGCTTGGAAAATTGCGGTGGAAACGGTTCAGGTCTCAGGACGTTGAGACTGGCGTTCCCTGGGGGGGGGCAGTCGGCGGATAGGTCCTTTCGTCGGGTCGCTTGGGTCAAAGGATGGAGCCATCGACCGGACTCGCAGGGTCGAAGGATGGTCCGTCTTCCGAAAAATGGGGACTTGATCTTTCGAGGGATCGAGCAAAATGATTCCTTCCAACGAAGACACTTTTTATGGCTGACATCGCAAACAAGTATCCAACCAACATTACCGGAAAGTTTTACGTCGATAACCAGTGCATCGACTGCGACCTTTGTCGAGAGACGGCTCCGTCCAATTTCACCCGAAACGACGATGGCGGTCACAGCTTTGTCTTTAAGCAGCCCACGACACCGGAAGAAGAAGAGCAGTGCAAAGAGGCCATGGCAGGATGTCCTGTCGAGGCCATTGGCGACAATGGAGAATAGCCGCTCATGCATCCTCCTTTTCATGAAGGCCGCTCCACGCTGGAAGCGGTCCATTTTGGGCTGGCCTTTTACGGCATTGTGGCCTTGCTGATTGGAATGCTGACGACCTCCACCGCGGTTGCGGTGATTGGATTTGGCATGATTTTCGTCGGGTTGGTTTTCTTCTTCCTCAACAATCTTTTCCAGGAGGACTAACCCTGGCCAGGATGGCGTCCACGTCATAGACGCAGCCGCCCCAGGTGCCCCCCCCGGCCTGTTGCAAGGCGGCCCAGAGTTTCGTTTCCGGAGGCAGCGCCGGATGCGGGCTTAGTTTTTTGTCTGGGGAACGCGCCGCCAAAGCTTGGGCGGCGGTTTCGGGATCGAGTCGCTGCTCGGCGCTGCCGATAAAGTCGACGGTGCCTTTGAGTTGTTGGGGATCGATTTCGATTCGCAACCAATCACCCGGCCTCACTTTGCCGAGAGGCCCTCCGGCGAGCGCTTCGGGGCCGACGTGTCCGATGCAGGCCCCGGTGGACACACCGGAGAATCGGGCGTCGGTCACCAGAGCAACGTGTTTCCCGAAGGGCAGGTGTTTGAGGGCGGAAGTGAGTTGGTAGGTTTCCTCCATGCCGGTTCCCATCGGTCCGCAACCTGCGAGCACCAAGATGTCTCCGGCCTGGATTTGTCCCGACTTGATGGCGGACATGGCGTCGCGCTCGCTGTAGTAGACTTTTGCCGGTCCTTCTTTGCGGTACACCCCGTCGGAATCGAGGACGGAGGGATCGATGGAGGTGCTTTTGATCACGGAGCCTTCGGGCGCCAGATTTCCTTTTGGGAAGGTCACCGTGCTGGCGAGGCCACGAGCTTTGGCTTGGGTTGGGGCGAAGATCACATCGTCGGGATTCACTCCATCGAGTTCCTTCAAGAGTTCGCGAAAGCGCAGCCGTCTTGCGGAATTCTTCCAGGCGTCGAGGTTTTCGTCCAAGGTCGCGCCGGTGACGGTGAGCACTTGAGTGTCGAGTACTCCCAGGTCACGCAAGTGCAGCATGACTTCGGGAACACCGCCGGCCAGGAAAACGCGGATGGTGGGATGGGGGACGGGGCCGTTGGGAAGCACGCTGACCAGCCGTGGAACCTTGCGGTTGATTTCGATCCAATCCTCGACGGTGGGGCGTTTCAATCCGGCGGCATGGGCGATGGCGGGGATATGCAGGAGCAGATTGGTGGAACCGCCGAACGCGGCATGCACGACCATGGCGTTGCGAATCGAAGCCGGGCTCAAGACTTCTCGAGTGGTTCGCTTTGACTGGAAAAGTTGGACCAGGGCACGAGCGGATTGAGAGGCCATCTCGTTCCACACCGGCTGTCCGGAGGGCGCGAGAGCGGAGTGGGGAAGGGCGAGTCCGAGGGCTTCGCCGACGACTTGAGAGGTCGCGGCCGTGCCGAGGAATTGGCAGCCTCCTCCGGGGGTGGCGCAGGCGCGGCAGCCCAGATCCGAGGCCTCCTCAAGCGAAAGCAAGCCGTGCGTGAATCGGGCGCCGATGGTTTGGACGGCTCCGGCGTCATCACCGCTGCGGGGGGGAAGCGTGACGCCGCCGGGCACGAGCACGGTGGGCAAGTCGTGGGTTGCCGCCAGGGCCATCATCATGGCGGGGAGTCCTTTGTCGCAGGTGGCAACTCCGAGCACGCCTGATCGAGTGGGAAGGGAGCGGATCAAGCGACGGAACACGATCGCGGCGTCGTTGCGGTAGGGCAAGCTGTCGAACATGCCCACGGTGCCCTGGGTGCGTCCGTCGCAGGGATCGGAACAGGCGGCGGCAAAGGGTATGGCGCCTGTATTGCGGAACGCTTCGGCGGCGGCCCGCACGAGCAATCCGATTTCCCAATGACCGGTGTGGAATCCCAAGGCGATGGGCGTGCCATCCTCGGCTCGCAAACCGCCTTGCGTGCTGAGGATGAGAAACTCAGGCCGCCCGAGATGGCTTGGATTCCAGCCCATCCCGGCATTTTGGGTCCACCCGAACAGATCCCCGCTTGGACGTTCCCGCAGCATGGCTTCGGTGAGGGGCAGCCGGCCTTGGGGGCCCTCGGCGCGGGAGGTGATTTGGAAGATGGAGTGATTTTCTTCGGCGAGATAGCACCGGGGAGAAAGCGTCGGCATATGGAGTCCGGAGTTGAATCGGCTCGCGGTGCCGAGTCAACGTTTTCGGTTGCCGATGAGGCGAGCGGGACTACGGCTGCTTCTTAGGGATCGTGGAATCAGCCTTGAGGGCCCAGGTGAAGAAATCGAGCATCTGCTCATGGGACTCCCGGGTTGGCGAGTGGCCGGGCCGTGTTGTGAGCGCCACCCGATTCGTGTGACCCAGGAGGTGGTTGATCGATCGCAGATGGTTCAGGGCCTGCCATCGTTCCACGGGATCCTCGGAGCCGCCCGAGACCCAGAATGGACGAGGGGCGATGAGGGCGTGAATCTCCTGCAAATCCATGCCGCGGGCGACCATGTTTTTGTAAGCTCCGGTTCGAGGGTTGTCTGGACTCGGCACGCCCCGGGCGGGCCTTGGTTCTTGAGGATCCAAACCAAGGTACCATGGTTCCCAGTAATTCACATTGGGACGCGATTCATCGAAGACGATGCCGGGGTCACTGACCGCGACGCAGGCAAAACGGTCCCACAAGGCGGCGGCGAACATGGCCCATTTCCCTCCGTAGGAATGGCCGACGACTCCAATGCGTTGGGGATCGATTTCCGGGCGAGCGGCCATCGCTTGCCAGGCATTGGCGGCGACGAGAGCTTGGAACGACAGGGGTTGGCAGGTGGCCCCATCCAGGGAGGGTTTCCATGCGTTTCCACCGGGCGTGCCGATGGAGAGGGAGGCGATGCCGCGCCGGGCGAGTTGGAGTCCGTAATCCCGCAGCGGTTCTTTCCCCAGTCCCACGCTCGTTTCAGGTTCGTAATAAACCACCAGCGCAGCGGGGAAGGGTCCCGGCCCCGGCGGCAAGCAATACCAACCCTCGCCCTGGAGTCCTTGCGAAAAGGGAACGCGGACGCGGCTCTGGAGGATCCCGAGACGGTTCGAAGGGGAGATTACCTCGAGCCGGGGATTATCGAGCAACGGAGGCCAGGGCCCCATCAGGCTCGTCCATGCCGCGTGGATTTGTTCGCGTCGTTTTTTCCAAAGCGCGGGGGAATCGGCCTTGGTGCCATCCGGGAAGAGCAAGGGTGAACGGTAGCTGCCGAAGGAGGATTCGAGCGGGGACGGGGGCTGAAAGAAGGAGGAAATGAGACTCCATTCCGTGGAATCAGAAGGGGACTGTGCCTGGCAGAGAGCGGCGGCGAAGGCGAGCCACGTAAACGTGATAGGGAGCCCCTGTTTCAAGTTTTGACTTTGAACAAGGCTTGGACGGATTCGTAACCGTCGACCGTCTTGATCATGTACTGAGGCAGGCTCTCGGCGGTGAGGCCCAGGATTTCCATGGCTTCGGCGCGTCCCCGGAGCGCGAAGGCCTGGTGCCCGTATCCATGGCCGAGGAAATAGGCGATCATGTTGCCGATATAGACGTAGGAGGCGCGTTGAGCGTGGGGTTTGGCTTCGGCGGGGTGGTGGTGATGCCAGATGGCGGCGACGAGGTTGGGCGGGAAGTTCCAGCGCGCGAGCAGTCGTCCGCCGATTTCGGCGTGTTGCACTCCGAGAAGCTTCTTTTCGGCTTCGAGCATGGATTGCTGGGAGTCCTCGGTTTGTTGGACCAATTTGGCATAGACATGCTCCAGGGCTTCGGAGAGCACGATTTTGCCGATGTCGTGCATGAGGGCGGCGGTGAACACCAAGCTTTCGTCTTCGCCCTGGTCGTGGGCGATCAGACGGGCAGCGACGGCGGCGGTGACGGAGTGTTTCCACAGTTCGCCCGGCTCGATCCCGTATCCTTTTTGGGGTGGAGCCAGGGCGCGAGCGCCGCTGACGGCGGCGACCATTTGGTAAATCTGGCGGAAGCCGAGACGGGTGACGGCTTCTTGAATGTCCGTAGCCGGGGTGGCCTGGGCAAAAAAGGCGCTGTTGCAGAGCTGGAGGACGTTGGCGGTCAGAGCCTGGTCGTAGGCAATGAGCTCGACGATGCGGCTGCTATCGACGTCGGGGTCGCCGAGGAGAAGGAGAAGTTGGGGCAGGATCTTGGGGGCGGGCGGGAGCGTTTTGACTTTGTTTATGTATTCGTCAAGCTCTTGCATAAGATCATATCGTTCATTTGGCCCGATATTTTGAGGCGAACTCCTCCGGATTCGGTGTGGAGGAACATGGACCGGCTGACGAGTCCTCCGATTTGCTCGGCGTGGAGACGCAGGTCGTGGTGCTTGAGAATCGACATCAAGTTCTCATAATTGCGCCGTCCGATATTGAAGAAGCCCCCGGAATCGAGCACTTGGGCTCCACCCGCCGCGCAGATCACCAAGTGTTGCCGATTCGCGCCCAATGCTTCAACGGCCCGCAACAAAGCGGGAATGCCCGTGTCGATGAACATCGCGGGTTGTGAGGCGGCTTTGCGGGGTTCGATGGAGGAATCTGGAAGCATCATGTGCACCAAACCGCCCACCCGGGATTGGGGATCGTAAGCGGACACGCCGATGCAGGAGCCGAGGGAATACGTGCTCAAGACCGGACCGGGTTTGTTTGTGGCTGCGAGATCCGCGATGCCGACAATGACCTTGGGTTGACTCGCGTGCGGTGCAATGGCTGTGGGCGGAATCTCGGAAGGAGGCTGGATGGAGGGGAAACGGCTCAGGCGTGGCAGGATGTCCGAGCCCTGAAGGTTGGATTCGAGGATTCTCCCGACTGGAACCGGCCGGGATGGGGAAACAGCGGGCCAAGGCAAGGCGCGAAGGACCGGTTTCGGGACGGGAGGGGCAGGGGAAAGCGCCACCGGACGGGACGGATGGCGATCCGGGCCGCCGCTTCATGGGTTGGTTGGATCTGGAGCATTGAGCGCTGGAAGGGCGATTCTTTAGGACAAAGCTGCGCGGAGAACAAACGGGATTGTTCCAGGCTTCAAGATTTTTGCAAGGATGGTAGCCCGGATATTTCATGCACGGAACGCCCGGTGAGAACCCCGGGCCTGCAAACACAGAGGTCGTCGCGATGGTAGGCCGCGTGCCTCACGCGGCGCACTGTCGCGGATTCAAGCTCAGTATGAAATATCCGGGCCAAGAGGGATATTCGTGCTGGTGATGTTTGGAATCCGGTCTTGTTTCGGCCTCAGCCCGGGGTATGTTTCCATGATGAAAGTGTTTTCCTTCCTGAAATCGGAATCGCGATCCCGAGGCCGCCGGGTTCGCGCAACGCGATGCCACCGGCCATGGCTGGCCTTGCTGCTTGGGTTCGGATGTCTGGGGACCAGGGCCGACGCGATGGCTGCGGATGCGGTGTATTCCGGACCGCAGATTGGGGAGAAGACAACCCCCTTCAAAGTGGTGGAAGTCCTGGGCGAGAACACGGGCCGCGAGCGGGATCCGGTGATGGAAAACAAAGGGGCACCCACCGCTTGGGTATTTGTGCATGGCATTGAGCGGTCCATGGTGCCGTTGTTGAGGGTGATCGATCAGTACGGGGTGGAGAGGCGTTCGTTATTGAAAACGGAGATTGTGTTCCTGGCCGCAGATCGCGTGGATGGCGAGCGACGTGTCAAAGCCGCGGCGAGTTCCCTCAAGTTGCAGGGCAAAGTGGGTTTGTCCCTGGACGGAGGAGAGGGACCCGGAAATTATGGATTGAACAAGGAATGCCTGATGACGGTGCTGGCCGGGAAAGAAGACCGTGTTGCCGCCAATTTCGCGCTGGTCCAGCCCGGTATCGCGGACGCGCCGAAAATTCTGGCCGCGCTGGCCGCCGTCGCCGGAGACAAAGCTCCGCCGACCGTGGAACAATTGACGGAGAAGTCCATGGCTCGAAGCGGAGCGGGCCGCGCGCCGGGTGCCGTGATGGCGGGAAGCCAGGAAAAGCCCAAGGAGAATTTCCCGGGAGCGGTTCCGACCGACGCCAAACTCCAGGGGATGCTACGCAATTACATTCGACCCACGCAAGAAGCGGCGGCCGTCGATGCCCTTCTGGTCGAGATCAAGGCTTACATCAAGGACAGCGAAGATCTGAAAAAGCAGGCGATCGACGGGTGGACTCGGGTCCTGCATTTCGGCGACCGTTACGGAAATGAGTATTCCCGAAAAGTTGGGCGGGAATTCTTGGAGCAACTGCAGCGAGCGCCTGAGCGGAAGCCATGAGAGCGGTGAGCGGCCAGGGAGTGCTTTTGGGGTTGCTGGCTTGCACCGCCACATTCGGATGGGCGGACGCGGGGGGGCAGGTGAGATCATTTCGAGCGGATATTCTTCCGATCCTGACGAAGGCGGGTTGCAATGCCGGAGCCTGCCACGGTGCGGCGACGGGGCAGGGTGGATTCAAATTGAGCCTTTTGGGGTACGATCCCGAGGAGGACTATGCCCGCATCACCCGAGAATGGGCCGGACGACGAATCGACGTGCGGCGACCGGAGTCCAGCCTCGTGCTGGCCAAGCCTTCAGGCCAGATCGAGCACGAGGGAGGACGCAAATTGCCGAGGCAGTCCGACGGGTATGCTGTCCTTCGGGATTGGATCGCGTTGGGCGCGCCGCTCGGGAATCCGGAGTTCTTCGTACGTTCCATCGAGGTTGAACCTCGCGAAATCGAGTTCTCGAACACTCGTTCCAATCAGGCGATGAAGGTCACGGCGGTGATGTCCGACCTTTCGCGCAGAGATGTGACGACTCTGGCGCTGTTCAACTCGAATGACGACGGGCTTGCGGAAGTTTCAAGACACGGTGTGGTGACCGCTCGCGGACGTGGGCTGACGAGCATCATGGTGCGGTATGGGGGTGAGGTCGCCGCCGCGCGTGTTTCCTATCCTTTTTCCGAAAGGAGGGGTGGCGCCCGCGATTTTCCCGTATGGAACGAGATTGACGAGCATATCGGTGCGGAGTTGCATCGTATGGGGTTGGCGGCGTCACCGCTCAGCCGCCCGGGGGAATTCTTGCGTCGCGTCTATTTGGATGTCACCGGCCGCTTGCCAGAACCCCATGAGACCCGGGAGTTTCTGTCCCAGCCCGATTCTCCGGAGCGGCGCCGGCAGGTGGTGGATCGATTGCTGCGGGCGGAGGCTTTCACGGATTTCTGGACCCTGAAGTTTGCCGACCTGCTTTTATTGGGGGGAAAACCCGAGCACGCCCAAGCTTATCATCGATGGCTGCGCCAACAGATTGCCACCCGCGCGCCGTTGGACGCCATCGTGCGGGAGTTGATGACGGCGGAAGGACGGTTGGCCGATCGCGGGCCGGCTAACTTTGCCACGCTTGCGGTGGATGCGCGGGATTGGTCCGAACATGCCGCACGCATGTTTCTTGGCCTTCAGATCGGCTGCGCGCGTTGTCATGCGCACCCCTCCGATCGCTGGACGCAGATGGATTACCACCAATTCGCCGCATTTTTCGCGCGGGTCAACCGTGAGGGTGAAACCGTGGCGGTGGCGTCCCGGGGCGAGGTGGATCATCCCAAGACCGGCAAGCCGGTGATCCCAAGTCCACTGGGAGTTCGCCCTGACGCCACGAATCTCGTGGAGGACCGGCGGCAAGCGCTGGCGGGATGGATCACGCACGCGGATAATCCGTGGTTTGCCCGCTCGTGGGCCAATCGGGTCTGGAAACATTTATTGGGGAGAGGCCTGGTGGAGCCGGTGGACGACCTGCGCCCTACGAACCCCCCGACTCACCCAGCCTTGCTTGACGCCTTGGCTCGGGAACTGACGAAGAGCGGATTTGATCTCCGCCATTTGATCCGCTTCATCGCGAGTTCCCGAACGTATCAGCTCAGCGCCCGTCCGGCGGGGAACAATGCCGCCGACGGCCGGCTTTATTCCCATGCCTTGATGAAGGAACTTTCCGCTCCGGTTTTCGCCGATGTGGTGGCTCAAGTCACGGGCGTGCCGGACACCTTTGAAGGTTACCCGGAAGGCACCCGCGCGGTTCAGTTGATCTCCCCGTCGGTTCCGTCGGCGGCGCTGGACGTGCTTGGACGCTGTGCCCGCAAGCGAAGTTGCGAAACGGGAGCTTCAGGATCGGCGGGGCTGGCGCAGGCCCTGCATTTGATCAACGGTTCCACCATCAATGGCAAGCTAAGGTCCGGCCTTGTGGAGTCGGCCTTGTCCATGGATCCCGGCGTCTGGGTGTATTCCCTTTACGAACGCGCGTTGGCACGTGCCCCGGAGGAGCAGGAGGCTGGGGCTTGGGTTCGGCTGCTCCGGGACGCTTCAGACCGGCGGAGCGCGGCTGAGGATTTGGTTTGGGCATTGCTCAATTCCCGGGAATTTGGAATCAATCAATGATCGCACCATGAAATCAACCTGGGCAACTTCCGGCTCCCGTTCGTGGCGTTGTGATGGCGTGGCGCGGCGAGATTTTTTGAAGCTGGGCTCGCTGGGGGCTTTGGGGCTTGGCTTGTCAGACTTTCTCCGGCTCCAAGCCCTTTCGAACCCGGGGTCTGTCCCGAAAGCGAAATCGTGCATCTTGATCTGGCTCGATGGCGGGCCGAGTCACGTGGACATGTTCGATTTGAAGCCGGATGCGCCGTCTGAAGTCCGCAGCCAGTTCAGGGCGATTCCGACCACCATCCCCGGCTTGAGCATTTGCGAGCATTTGCCACGGACGGCCAAGGTCATGAAGCACGCGGCGCTTCTGCGCTCCCTGACGCACGAACTGGGGAATCACGACACCGGCACGCGTTTTTTGCTCACCGGGCATCGTCCGACTCCGGCGCTGGAGTATCCGAGTCTGGGGAGCCTGGTGGCCCATCAGTCGGGCTTCGCCGGAGCGGTGCCGCCGTACGTAGCGATTCCCGGCGACGCGGTGGGGGGGGATTCCAATGCGGCGCGCGCGGGTTATCTTCCGGGGGCTTTTTCGGCCTTTAGCGTGGGAAGAGATCCCTCGCGAGTGGATGGTTTAGGGCTGCCTGAGGGTGTGGATTTTTCGAGGAGCGAGCGGAGGCGCGACCTGTTGCGGCGCATGGATGAGTTCTCGCGCCGGGTCGAGGAAGGCGCGCCGGCGCGGAATCGCGATGCCTTTTACGAGCAAGCCTATCGGTTGTTGGGATCTCCTGAGGCCAAGAACGCCTTTCTGTTGAATCAAGAGCCCGCGGCCATAAGGGAGCGCTATGGCGGGGGCCATTTGGGTGCCGGATGTTTGCTGGCCCGGCGGATCGTGGAGGCCGGGGCGCGATTTGTGACGGTGGTCGACACCGGATGGGACACGCATCAACAGATTTTCAAGGAGTTGCCGGACTCCCGGTTTCCTGGAAGCGGCAAACTTCCCGCCTTGGATCGCGCTTTTGCCTCATTGATTGAGGATTTGCGGGATCGGGGACTGCTTGAAACCACGTTGGTTGTGTTGATGGGTGAATTTGGGCGCACTCCGAAGCTGAACTCGCTGGGGGGGCGCGATCACTGGCCGCGGGCGGGTTTCGTTTGCCTGGCGGGAGGCGGAGTGCAGGGGGGGCGTGTCATTGGCGCCACGGATTCCCACGGCGAAGTGCCTTCCGATCGGCCCGTGAGTCCTCCCGACCTGGCTTTCACTCTGCTCTCGCTGCTGGGAGTCGATCCCACCAAGGAATTGACGACGCCGGCCGGCCGTCCCATGAAGATCCTGAGCGAGGGAGCGGTGATTCGGGAGCTCTTGTAACGGAAGTTGAGCAGGCCACTCGAATGGCGGAGGGCGACATCAGTTTGAAGACGACGGCTGGGTCGAGGGGGTGCGCAGCCTTCCTTTGGCTGGGGACGGCATGGTTCCTTCTGAGCAGCATGTGCGATTCCGAGGGTTCCGCGGCGAGTCCGACCCAGTCCCGCGTTGCGGTGACCGCGCTCGTTTTTTCGCCGGATGGATCGAGGCTTGTCAGCTCTGGCGCCCGAGAGTTGGAGATTTGGAGGACGGCGAGTCTGGAGAAGGTTGGGGCGGTTTCATGTGACCTGTCCAAATTCGGTTCCTTGAGGTTTGCACCGAATGGCCGCGTGCTGGTTGTCGCCGGCGGGGATCCGGGACGACAAGGAACGGTGCGTGTCCTTCGCTGGCCGGAACGGGAATGGATTTCGGAAACGGGCGAACACGGGGACGTGGTGCATCGTGCGGAGTGTGATGGGACTGGAACCTCATGGGTCACGGCTTCCGCCGACGGACGCCTCGGGCTTTGGAAGATGAGTGCGGAAGGCAAACTGAGTTCGAGTTCCCTGTGGACTGCGCACAAGGGGCCGGTTTTTTCGGCGGTTTTTTTGGGGGAAGGTCGCTGGATCTTATCGGCCGGTGCGGATCGCTCGCTCAAGGTGTGGCGGAGCGAAGATGGCATGCTGGTGCGATCGCTGAATTATCACACGGAACCGATTCAATCCTTGGAGTTGATGGATCCGGGGGACTCGGGGCGTGCGGGTGGCGCCCTCTGCGTCACGGCCGGCCAGGATCGGACGCTCCGGGTGTGGCAGCCTGAAATCGGACGGATGGTGCGGATTGTCCGGGGCCACGAGGGCTCCATCCTTGCGGTGGCTTCGCCCAAGGGCTCCGAGTCCCTTTTTACGGGAGGATCCGAAGGCGTGCTCCGCCGGATTGAGGCTGGCAGCGATCGCATCATGGGAACGTGGAAGATTCACGACGACTGGATTTTTGCCCTTACGGCCAGTCCCGACGGCAAATGGCTGGCTTCGGGCGACGCTTCGGGGCGGATTCGGCTCCATGAAATCGAGAAGCTTCCGTGAATGAGACGGATGAGATTCAACGTTTTTCGAGACTTGTGGTGCCGGCTTGCCTGGGTGTTGATTTCATGCCAGGGCGGTTTGGGGATGGGAGCGGCGCCGTTTCGTGCGAAATCGGAACCGCTCAACGTGTTGCTCTTGTACGCGGACGACTGGCGTCACGACACGCTGGGATGTGCCGGTCATCCC
This sequence comes from Verrucomicrobiota bacterium, assembly GCA_016871495.1. Classification (NCBI taxonomy): domain Bacteria; kingdom Pseudomonadati; phylum Verrucomicrobiota; species Verrucomicrobiota bacterium. Next base: position 43,522 of record VHDF01000020.1, read on the forward strand.
GTGGTGAAAACCCCGCACTTGGACCGGTTGGCGAGGGAAGGGGTGCGATTTTCGAGGAACGCGGTCACCACTTCGATTTGCGGGGTTAGCCGCGCCACGTTGTTTACCGGCCAATGGATGTCACGGCATGGGAACCGCGGCTTCAACGCCTGGCAGACTCCCTGGGAGGAGACATTCCCCGCCCGATTGCGCGCCGCCGGATATTGGGTGGGTCACGTGGGCAAATGGCATAATGGACGCTTTCCCGCCGAGCGCTTTGATTTCGGAAGGTCCTACGCGGGCAGGCATTGGATTCAAGAAGCGGACGGATCCCGGATTCATGTCACGAGCAAGAACGAGCGGGATGCTCTCGAGTTCTTGAGGAAGCGGCCGTCGGATCGTCCTTTTCAGCTGACGGTGGCATTTTTTGCGGCGCACGCGGAGGATGGCCATCCTCAGCAGTTCCTGCCGCAGCCGGAGAGCATGGCGCTCTATCGGGAGGCGAGGGTGCCGGTGCCCCGGACGATGACGGAGTCCCACTTTTCCCGGCTGCCATCCTTCTTGGGGAACGAGACGAATGAGGGCCGCCGCCGCTGGCGATGGCGTTTCGACACCGAGGATCGATACCAGGAATACATGAAGAATTATTATCGACTGGTGACGGAAGTGGACGAGGCCTGTGGGCGCCTGCTGCGAGAGCTTGAACAACAAGAATTGCTGAACCGCACTTTGGTCGTTTTCACCACTGACAACGGCTATTTGCATGGCGAGCACGGGCTGGCGGACAAATGGTATCCGTTTGAGGAAAGCATTCGGGTGCCCTTGATTGTGCGCGATCCTCGCCTGGCTCCCGGGCGTCGCGGGCAGGTGAGGGAGGAGTTGACCTTGAATGTTGATCTGGCGCCCACCTTGCTGGCGGCGGCGGGATTGCCCGCGGCTCCGGGCATGCAGGGCAGGGATTTTGCCCCACTCTATTTGAAACGCCTCGGGCGTCCTGCCTGGCGGAAGGCCTTTTTTTACGAGCACCCCACGATTCAGAATCGGGATTTCATTCCTGCTTCCCAGGCCTGGGTATCGCGTGAATGGAAATACTGGTTTTGGCCCGAGTTTCAGCGCGACCAGCTGTTCGACCTGAGGTCCGATCCGGGTGAGGAACGGGACCTGGCGGGGGAGACGTCGCAGGCGAGGCGGCTTTCGCTCATTCGAAAGCGATTTGGCCAGTTGAGAGAACAGGCTGGAGCCGCGAGTCAGGCGGATCCCCAGCGCTGAGACCCCGTACGAGATCGGGGCTTACGTTCCACAGAAAGTTTGGTGCGGTGGCGATCCTTCCGGTGGCGGAGTGGTGTATTCATCGGGGAGGGTGGAGTGGTAGTCGAAAGGACTCGCCAGGGTGCGAAGGAGGGCTCGAACCGGTTCCCAATCGTCGTGTTTCACCGCGGCATCGAGGGCCTTCTCCACGACCCGATTTCTTGGAATGACGCGCGGATTGTGGCTGCGCATCAGGGCGATGACTTCCGTCTTGGGCTGGGGTTGGCGCGCAAGCCGGTCTTTCCATCGAGCATGCCACTTGCTGGAACCAAGGTCGCCAAAGGAGAGGCTTTCCGCAGGCGCGTCTGCAGTTAATGCCGCGAATGTGTTCGTGAAGTCCGCCCTCGCTTTTTCCATCCCGTCGAGCAGGTCTTGGGCGAGAAGAGCGTCGTCACTCTCCTGCGTAAACAGCCCCAGCTTCGCGCGCATGCCTCGCTGCCAGCATTCTGTGAAAAGGGGGGCGAAACGGTTCAGGATGGACTGGGCGCGGGAGAGCGCATTCTCCGAGTCCTCGTCAAGGAGGGGCAAAAGAGTTTCCGCCAATCGGGCCAGATTCCATTGCGCGATCGCGGGCTGATTGCCAAAAGCGTAGCGTCCGCCGTGATCGATCGAGCTGAATACGGCCCGTGGATCATAGCGGTCGAGAAACGCGCACGGGCCGTAATCGATCGTTTCTCCGGAGAGTGCCATGTTGTCCGTATTCATGACCCCATGGACAAATCCGGCGTTCATCCATTTCGCGAGGAGCGTGGCTTGCCGTTCCATCACCTCTTCGAACAACGACTCCGCCTTGTTTTCGGAGTCCAGGCGACTGGGGAAGTGCCGTTGAAGAGTGTAGTGGACAAGAATCCGGAGGGTGTCGAAGTCATGGTGGGCGACGACCCACTCGAACGTGCCCACGCGGATATGGCTGGAAGCAACGCGGGTGAGCACCGCGCCGGGCAGGGGGCCTTCCTGGCGATAGACGGTTTCGCCCGTCGCGGACACAGCGAGGCTGCGCGTGGTGGGAATGCCCAGGGCGTGCATGGCCTCGCTGATCAGGAATTCCCGGATCATCGGACCGAGTGCGGCGCGGCCGTCACCGGACCTTGAAAAGGGTGTGCGACCGGAACCTTTAAGCTGGATGTCGAAGCGATCTCCTTCCGGCGAGATCTGTTCGCCTAGAAGCAGGGCGCGTCCGTCACCCAGTCCGGTGAAGTTTCCGAATTGGTGTCCTGCATAGGCCTGGGCGAGGGGCAGGGAACCTGGTGGCGCCTCGTTGCCGGCAAAAAGGGCGTCGGTCCCCCGGAGGGTATCGGGGTCAAGACCCAGGGATTCGGCCAGGCGGGTGTTGAACAGGACGAGCTTGGGCTCCGTTACGGGGGAAAGCCGCCATCGCTGGTGCAAGAGGGGCGGCAGCGTGGCGTAGGAATTCTCGATCCTCCAGCCGGCATCGGAGGGAGGACGAATGGTCATGGAACTTCGCACGGCAAAAACTAGCGAGGAAATGCAGGGTCGGCAATGACAGGGCGGTGCATCCGCAAGTTGTCGGGGCACGCCGATTGGGAGCTACTCCTCGGAAGTGACAATCAAAACCCCGCGCATCAGTCGCCAATGGCCGGGAAAGGTGCAGAGGAAAGGGTAGGAGCCGGGATTTCGGGGTGCTTCGAAGCGCAATTCGGCGCGGCCTTTCGGGTTGACCAAGGGCGTGGCCGCGAGAATCTGAGGTGAATCTGGCACATAGGCCTTGGCCATGCCCTGAGGATCAGCCGCCATGCGATCGGCCAAGGCTCCGACCTCTTCCCCGGCTCCCGCCTGCACGAGCACCCAATTGTGGACCATGAGATCGGGATTCTCGAAGACCAAGCGAACTTTCGCGCCCGCCTTGACCCGAAGTTCCTTGGGAGAGAATTGGAGTCCGGCCGCGGCGCGAACCGTCAAGGCACCGCCTCCCGCCAATTGGGTCTCGGTCCAGGACGAGGCCATGGCCGCGAGATCGGCGGTTTGTCCGGGCAGAGTGACGGTGGCCAAGCGTTGTCCGACAGGATCGAACAGATACGCCGGCGGCGGACGCCCCTGTAATTTCCGATATTCGATCTCCAGCAAGTTCAATCCCGGTTTTAGCTCGAACTGGGCTTGTTGCTCGCTGCTCCATTGGGAATCGTGAGAAAGCACGGTTTCGCCGTTGACACGCACGTCGAGAAAACTGTGCTTGGTGGACAGGATGGCCGGCTGCGCGGACTCGGAGCGAACCAAGGTTCGAAACACGCCTGGACCTAGCCGTTCGCCCGACGAATCGCTGGTGTCGATGGTGACGGGTGGACGTCGCGCTTCTTCGCCCAGGAACTGCCAGTAGCGAACACGAGTGTCTGGGGAGGTTTCGAGGACCGGCACGCTGCGGCCTTTCGCGGGTTTGGTGCCCTGTTTGAGATCTTCGAGCATTCTCAACACATCCGTCTGGGTTGGGCGGAGGGCATGGAGAGCATGCTCAACCTCCGGATGACCTGGACGCAAATGGGCGACGGCATCGACGACCTCCATTTGGACACGAGGATGCGTGTCGCCTGCCATCGTGTGGAGCCGTTCGACGAGTTGAGGAATGCGGTCGAATTGATAACGCGCAAGCCGCACTGCCGCGGCGCGATGGTGGGGCGATGCCGAGCGTTGAAGCCGGTCCAGCAGGGCGGGACGGGTTTCGTGGAAGCTTTCGAGAACGAACAAGGCTTCCAGCACCGATTGATCCTCGTCGAGATGGCGGGCTGCCCATGCCTCCACATCGGCGATCACGGCCCGGCCTTGGCGGCGAAGCTCAAGCCGGGCGTGTTTGCGCACCAGATCCTGCGGATGGCCCAGCAATTCCAGCAGATCGGAGACCGACCCCCCGAGAATGCGGGGCCAATTCGTGACGACCGGACGGCCTTGGTGCGTGATTCTCCAGATGCGGCCTTTGACATGGTTCCAGCGCGAGTCTCGCATGGGATGTTGAGCGTGTCCGATGATGGCGCTGCTGAAATCGGAGACATAAAGCGCGCCGTCGAAACCGAACTCCACGTCCACAGGACGAAACGCCGCGTTCGTTGAACTGACGAGGTCGAGCCGCCCGCGGGCCCGGGCCATGCCCTGATTCAAGTCGAACTGGGTCATGGAAACCAGATAGGGTCCGACGCAGGCGGCGGAGGCGATGCCTTGCTGATACTCGGGGGGAAAGTTTGGACTCGAAATGCTGGCGGCGGCGCTGCCTTTGCCGTAGCCCAGAATCTTGGCGTGCGCGAAGGGATGATAGATTCCGAGCGGCGTCCACGTGAGCGCCAATCCGTCGAGGACCAGTCCATCTCCATACATCTGAAAGATATTGCCCGTTCGGTCGAAGGTGATTTTCCATGGATTGGGCGTAATGCTCTGCCATTCGGATTCGATGCGGTTCGAGCGCGGGTTGAGGCGGTAGGTGGTGGCGTCCACACCTCGGACGACGCCCCAGGGCGTTTCGAATTGGGATCGATGGAAGACGCCATCCGAGAACCACACGTTGCCTACCGGGTCGGTGGCGATCATGCCCCCATGGTGAGAATCGGTGAGATCGAGTCCGCGAAGCCGTTCGTGGCGGCGGTCGGCGCGGCCGTCACCGTCGGTGTCTTCGAGCAGCCAGTGTCGCGATTGTTCAGAAACGAGGACCCCTTCGGAGGTAAACGCGATGCCGTCAAGCGCGTCGAATCCTTCAGCGAAGACCGTCGATCGGTCGGCTTTTCCGTCCCGATTGGTGTCTTCAAGCACGAGCAGTTTGTCCAATTGCGGCTGGCCTGGAATGGTGTGAGGAAAGCTGGGCATGGTGACGACCCAAAGCCGTCCACGGGCGTCGAAGGCGATTTGAACCGGTGCGCGCAGGTCGGGAAACTCCTCGTCGGAGGCGAAAAGATTGACCCGGTAATCGGGAGCCACTGTGAACTCGGCTTGGGCTTCGGACGCGGACTTGACGACTCCGACGCTGTGAGTGGATCCACCGGAGGGAGGAACGGGGGGCGGGGCCAGCAGAATTGGGGGTGCGTTGGAGAAACGGGTGGAGGGATTCACGGAAAGTTCATGAACGAGGGCCTCCGCCAGGTCGATGCGGCGGAAGTAGAGAGGCATCTCGGCGTCGCGTTCTTCCGGTCGTTTGCGCTGGCCGTAGTAGAGAATACCGTTCTTGGGACGGACCGTTTCAGCGACGAAATGGGCGAGCCGGGCGGCGGCGGGGCGGACTTCATCCAGTCTCTCGGGAGCGATGCGACGAAGCAGCACCGTGTCGAGGCAGGACTCGGCGATGACCCGGGCCATCCTGCGATTCCCCGCGTCGTTCAAGTGCAATCCGTTCAGGGTCAGTTTGGAGGGACTCGATGAATAGGCGGTTTGGCTGGCACGGAAAAGGTCGATGAACAAGGCGCGGCGTTGCTCCGCGGTTTGGGCGAGGACCTGACTGTAGCGGGCGAGATCTGCGTTGCGAGTGGAAGCGTCGGGTCCGGTCCAGCCGGGTTCGAGGGCGGTGGGGGCAAGCAGAACCCAGCTCGCGTTGGGGTGGAGGCGTTGCAACTGGTCGAGCATTTGATGGAGATGCGTACGGAACGTTTCCAGGCCGGAGACTCCGGCAAAGGATTCGTTTCCCCCGAAGGCGAGGAAGACCACCTGCGCGGGCCAGCGGGCGAGCATGGCTCGAAGATGATCCGCGTAGCCTTCCGCCCGGAGGCGGTGGCCGACTTCATCTCCCGTCCAGGCGAGAGAACGAAAGCGGAGCTTCAGGGCCGGGTTTGCGAGGTGGAAGAGCGACTGCAGCTCGCCGTTTTCGAGCAAACATTCGACCAGTGCGCCTCCGTAGAAAACGAGAGTGTCCTGGGGTTGGAGGGCGATCCGGGGACTCGCGGTCGCTGGCCCCAAGGGGGCGGGTTGCCGGCTGGATTCCTTTTGGGCATCGTTGTCCGCCGCTTGGCCGCAAAGGAAGATGGACGTCAACATCGCGCCGAGGAGGGGCAGGAAATGGAAGCGATGGTGCATGCGGAAGACCGTATCCGCGTCCGTGGCGGGGGGGCAAGCCGGCGGATGGTGAGCGTGGGAGATCGTTGGGATGGATGGCCTGGTGAGGGATGCCGCGGGTTTGGCCGGAGGCCGGGGCGCGGCACGACTTTCGGCCGGGGACTGGAGAGGCAACCCCGAACTGCGGATCCGTGCATCCCGATGTTGTTGGTAGGGCGGGCCTGTCCCAGCCCGCCGCCCACGGGATGCAAAACATCATGCTCCGGCGGCGCGCCGGGACGGACGCGCCCTACCTGCATCACCGGCAACATCGGGATGCACCGACTGCGGATCAGGGACAAACGCGGGGGTTGTCGAGGCGGGCTTTGTTCTGTAGAATGCAAAGCATGAAACGCATCCTGCTTTCCCTTGTGGCCGCGCTTGCCGCGGTTTCCTTCATTGACGCCGCCTCGAACGAGGAAGGATTTGTCTCCATCTTCGACGGCAAGACATTCAACGGCTGGAAGATGGCGAATGAGAATCAAAAGACGTGGCGGATTGAGGACGGCGCCATGGTGACGCGGGGTGAGCGTTGTCACGTGTTTTACGTGGGGGACGAAAAGCCGTTCAAGAATTTCGAGCTCAAGATCGATGTCATGACCGAGCCCGGATCGAATGGGGGGATTTACTTTCACACTCGTTACCAGGAAACCGGCTGGCCGAAACAGGGTTTTGAGTGCCAGGTCAACGTGAGCCAGGGCGACTGGAAAAAGACCGGCAGTCTTTACGATGTGGTGAATCTGGCGAGCACTCCGGCCAAGGATCGTCAGTGGTGGACGCAGCACATCACGGTGAAAGGAAACAAGGTCACGGTTCGCATCGACGGCCAGATTGTTCTTGAATACACGGAGCCCAAGGGGGCCGTGGCCGGAACGGATTTTACGCGGAAATTGAACGAGGGCACGTTTGCCTTGCAGGCGCACGACCCGAAGAGCGTGGTGCATTTCAAGAATATTCGCGTCAAGCGGCTCGATTGACGAGTCGTTCCAAGCTGGCATGAAGCCCGAGCCACGCCGTGTGGCCCGGGCTTTTTTGCGTCAGGCATCGAAGAGGAGAGCCGGGTTGGAGGCGGTCCATTTGCACCGCAAGCTGTCTGTGGTAATACGACAACCCGGTCACCGACAGCCTGTAGATGCACCGGGTTGGAGGCCGACCTCCATCAATGGCTTTCTTTTCCCCGAGAGCTGAGGTATGGCTGGCGATATGGGAAATCGAGAAAACAGTCTGAAACGCTGGGCGTCGGTTCTGATGAGTGTGGTTTTGGCTTTGTCGGCATTGGTTTCCATCGAAACTTTTGGAGCCACGATCGACGTCACCAAGACGCAGATCAAGCTGGCGACACCGGAACAGGTGCGGGACGCCTTTCGCCGCGGGCTTTTCATTCCGGTGACGGAAGGAGGTTCGACCCTGCTGGCGGCTCAAACGAATGCGCCCATCAAAGGCACGCTGGCTGTTGCGCTCGCGACTCTTGGGGCTTTCGACAAGGCGGAGCCCCTCCTGAAATCCGCGGAGGCGGCCAAGGAACCTCAGGCTAGACTGCATCGCATCTTGTTCGAGGCGTTGATCGCTGAGAAGGCGGGGAAAGTGGATGCGCTGACCAACGCCTGCATGCGGGCGATTCGCGAGGATTTTCGACACCCGGTGGCGTATTATTTGCTGGCGAAATCGGCTCTGGATCGGAAGGAGTTCGCCCGAGCGGAAAAGCACGCCAACGAAGCCCTGGCTTTCGAGCCCCAGATGGCGCCCTCCATGTTTCTGCTTGGCATCGCGCGGCATGGATTGAACAAGCGGGAAGAAGCGGCCCAGGACCTTGCGAAAGCGATGCAGATGGATCCGCTGGACGCTCGCCCGCGCCTGGCCTTGGGCACCCTTTACGCTGAGGCGGGAGCCCATGCGCAAGCGGTCGGATTGTTTCGGGAAGTGGCTACGATGAACCCCACGATGTTCATTGCCAGAGAGCGCCTCGGCCTTTCGCTCTTGGAACTGGGGCGGACCGACGAGGCGGTGGCGACCGCGCAGGAGGTGTTGCAGTCGCAACCGCAATCGATTCAAGCCCGCTACACGCTGGCGCTCGCCCAACTAAGGGCCGGAAAGATCGAGGAGGCCGAGCGGGAATTGAAACTGTTCACCGAAGCTGCTCCGAACGCATCGGAAGGCTATTATTTGACGGGATTGGCCAAGGCCTTGCGAAATCGTCCCCAAGAGGCGCACGCGAGCCTGGCCAAGGCACTTCCTCTGGCGGCCCAGCGCAGCGGGGTGCTCAGCGCCATGGCCACCTTTCACCATCTGGCGGGAGATCTCGACGAGGCGGCAAAAGGTTTTCAGGAGGCTTTGCCGGGAGCCCAACCGGGGATGACGGACCGCATTCATTTTCAGCTCGGATTGCTGGCGTTGGATCGCAAGGACTGGAAAAAGGCGCACGAATGGTTTCAAAAAAGCACGAAGTTCGTTTCAAATTTTCGAAGCGACTTGCTCGATTACCCGAGTCTCTTTCAGGCGGCTCCGGCGAAGAGCCTGGGTTCCTCCAGCCTGGGCTGCCTGCTGCTGGCGGACCGTTTTTTGGTGGCATCCCGGGATTCCTTCAAGAAGTCGTTGCAGTCTCACCCCCGGGACGCGGTGGCTCTGTTGCTGGGCGCGAGCGCGTCGGCGCGAATGGGCGACAGTCCGCAAGCCCTGGAATGGCTTGCGAAGCTCGCCGCGTTGCAGCCCAATTACTGGCCCGCGCACTATGCCTTGGGGGACCTTTATCTGAACCGGCGGGATTGGGAGAAATCGGAGGCTTCCTTGAAACGCACGATCGAACTCGACCCCCTGAACGAGGCGTCCTATCTCCGATTGCTCGGCATTTATCGCGAGAAGAAACAGCATGATCAAGCCGACGCGACGGCCCGCCAAATGATGGCGAAAATGCCGTCCAATCCCCTGGGGTTCAATGAAATGGCGGCTTTGCTGGCAGACCGGAAAGAAAAGCTCGACGAAGCTTTGACGCTCGCCAAGAAGGCCCTTTCGATGGAAATGAAGAATGGCTATTTCCTCGATACCCTGGGCTGGGTGCATTACCAGCGAGGCGAGTTTACGCAGGCGGAAAAGACGTTGCGGGAAGCTGTGGCCGCTCTGCCGCGGCATCCTGAAGTGCGACTGCACCTTGGCTTGGTTCTTTTCAAGAATCAAAAGCTGGAGGAATCCGGAACTCACTTGCAGCAAGTGCTGAGCTTGGCGCCCGGTTCAAGCTTGGCCAAAGAGGCCCAAGATTTGTTACCCAAGACGGTAAAACTTGGAGGCACGCCGTAGGCCGTTGCCTGATGGTTGCTCCTCATCCGAGTTTCGCAAGACCCCGTGTCATTTGGGACGACCGCGTGCGGACGCTGAGAGACTGACCAGGTGGGAGTCTTCGCGGGCATTCTCATCGTGCCTTGTTTTATGGGGACCGTGCCCTGGCTGCGAGCTACGAAGGATGGCGTGATCTTGCATGTGAAAGCCGTGCCTCGTGCCCACCGGACCGAGGTGGCCGGTGTGGCCGGGTCCGAGTTGCGCATCCGGGTGGCCGCGCCGCCGGTGGATCAAGCCGCCAATCGATCGTTGCGCGATGGGTTGGCCGAATGGCTGGGCATCCCGAAAGCCGCCGTGACGCTGATCCGGGGGAACACTTCCGCGCACAAGCAATTCCTCGTGGTTGGGATCTCAATGCAAACCGCTGCGGAAAAGCTGCGAACCCGCCGGTAAGCGGCAACCAGGGTTGTTTCTTCCATCACCCCTCGCGAACGTTCGCGAGCCGAAACCCGTGCCGTCGGATGACGAGGCACCGTCGATGGGAGTATATTCTCAAGAATTTCGTCTAAGAAATCGAAGGCGGGCGTGTCATGAAGGTATGGCACGGTTGATCTTCAAGACACGAACACGTTGAAAGACATCGAAATGGTTCTTGGATCCATGCCCGAGCCTGACCCACCCGAGTCCTGTTCGCACCTAGCACGGGAAGAAGGGCCGGACCGTGATCCCATCGAGGCCGTGTTTGCGGTGATGGAATCGCCGCTCTTGTCCTACGCGTGGCGTTGGACCCACGACCGGACTCAGGCGGAAGACTTGGTGCAGGAAGCGTTCATGAGATTGCATCGACAATTCAGCGCGGTGAAAGAACCCCGGCGATGGCTGTTTCGAACGGTGCATCATCTGGCTCTGAATCTGGCCCGGGACTCCGCCAAGATAGTGCCTTTTGAGGCGCCGAATCGTTCGGAGGAATCGGGCTGGGGCGGACAGGATGCGGTGGCCGATCCCGGCCCGCTTCCGGATGAAGCTCTTGCTCAATGGGAAAAGAAACGCCGGATAAGGTTGCTGGTCGATTCCCTCGAAGCGCGCAGCCGCGAATTGGTGAAACTGAAGTTCGAGGACGGACTCTCCTATCAGGCGATGGCGGAGCGAACGGGGCTGACCTCGGGCCACGTCGGTTACCTGTTGCACCACGCCCTCAAAAGTCTTGGAGAAAAAGTGCGTCAGGAAGGCATCACGCCATGAATGAAAACCCCACATTCCGAGATTCCAAGGAAGCGAAGATAACCGCCCATATTTTGGGGGAACTGGGACCGGAGGAGGCGTCCGAACTCACCGCGGAAATGGCCAAGCATCCCGAGCTTGGAGCGGCTCGCGCCTCCCTCGAGGCGACGGTCGCTGTGTTGCGGGGTCTGAAAGCGAATACCACGATGGGAAGCCGCGACTCCGGCGAGGCCCTTGAGCTTCCCAATGAGAAACGCCAGCGATTACTCGCGGCCTTTCGGGTCAGCCGTCCGGCAGCGTTCGCGGATCGTTGGAAGCGCTGGAGGATCGCACCCACTCAGGAGTGGTTGAAGGTGGCGGCCATGATCACGGCTCTCTTGGCGCTCTCCGCTTCGCTCTTCCAGAGCTATCGCTGGGCTTCCCAGTCGCCCCTGGGATCACCCGAGCTTGTCGCAGGCAATCCCGGTGTAGTGTTATGGGATGTGGCCCCTGAGTCCGAGGCCAAAACCTCGCCGTCGTTAGAAAACTTAGTCAGGGAGAATATCCCCGCGACGACTCGATCGATTCGAGGTCGGGGTGCAAGCCTGCCAAGCGGACAAGCTGGAGGTTCAGTCCCATCCTGGAACTTTCTCCCGCAAGCCTCCACGGAGGATTTCTACAAGTCACCCGCATCCGCTGCACCGATGCTCGCCAGTCCCGGAGCGACGAAGGGGCTGGACGTTGCGGATGGGGAGAATGCGCCGGTGCTCGGTCCGGTGGTGAGTTTGAGTCGAAACTTGCGGGCGGCGACTTCGGCGCCCGCGAAAGTGTCTTCCGACGCTCCGGTATCCGCGCCGCTCACACTGGTGCCGCCCGCGCCCGCGCAGGCCGCGCCCAGGCCGGTCCTTCAGGCTTTGGAAAGGAAAGTTCCTCAACCGGCCATGGATCCTCGGATGATGGCAAGGTACGGACTCGTGCCGCGCCCACCTTCAGGAGAAGCGGACAAGGACCGGACCCTGGGCCGAAACCCGGGTGCGGTTTCGAGAGTGGCGGAATTGAACGAATCACTCCAAGAGCGTGAAATGGTGGATCAACTTTCCGACCTGAAGGCCGATGGAAGCAGAAACACGGACAAGGCGGAGGTTTTCGCGTTCACGGGGGATGAGTTGGCGGCAGACAGGAGTGATGCGGCGGGTGCGAAGACAGAGCAAGAATCCCGAGGGAATGACGCGAGAGTTCCTTCGGTCAGTGATGGATTCGCTTTGGCTCAAGCCGGGTCTGCTTCCAGGGAGAATCCTGATGAACTGCGCCGGCAAGAGGTGAGGGGTGCCGCGCGGTTGACGGAGTTGGGACTCGCAGCCAAGGAGAAGGCGCTGTCGGAAGAGGGGTTAGGGAAGAAGCTCGCTCTTGAGGGTCAAACTGGGTTGAACCGGGATTTGAAAGAGGGCGGCTCGCCTCGTTCGATTGTTGCGGTTCAACCCGAGAAGTCCCCCGCGACCGATCCTTTTTCGACCTTCTCGCTCCATGTTTCCGATGTTTCATTCAAACTGGCTCAGGCCTCCCTGCGAGATGGAGCGTTGCCTGATCCCGCCTCCATCAGGAGCGAAGAGTTCATCAACGCGATGGATTACCGAGACCCCGAACCTCGATCAGGCCAGCCTCTCGGTTTCGTCTGGGAGCAGGCTCGATATCCCTTCGCGCACCATCGCGACGCTCTGCGATTCAGCGTCAAGACGGCCGCCGCGGGTCGCACTGCTGCTCAGCCTTTGAACCTGGTGCTGCTGCTGGATAATTCGGGTTCGATGGAGCGTGCGGATCGGGTGCGGATTCGAAGGGAATGCCTCCGCGTGCTGGTGGAACAACTGCGTCCCATCGACCGCATCAGCGTGCTGGCTTTTGCGCGCACCACGCGACTGGTGGCAGACGCCTTGCCGGGTGATCAAGCGGGCGGCCTCCCAGCGAGTTTTGCCGAACTTGTGCCCGAAGGGGGGACCAACTTGGAGGAGGCGCTGAAACAAGGTTACCGGCAGGCCCGGGCCCGGTTCAACCCGCAGGGCGGCAATCGCGTCGTCTTGTTGACCGATGGAGCGGCCAACCTGGGTGAAGCCAATCCGGAGGCGCTGCGCCAGATGGTCGAACATCATCGCCGCGGGGGCGTGGCGCTGGATTGCTTCGGCATCGGCTGGGACGGGCTGGACGACGCTTTCCTGGAGGCCCTTTCCCGCAATGGAGATGGACGGTACGGTTTTGTGAATAGTCCGGAAGCCGCGGCGACGGAATTCGCGGCCCAATTGGCGGGAGCTCTGAGGGTCGCTGCCTCTGACGTCAAAGTGCAAGTGGAGTTCAATCCACGCCGCGTTCGGACTTACCGGCAGGTGGGCTATGCCCGTCATCAGCTCACGAAGGATCAGTTTCGGGACAATACCGTGGACGCGGCGGAGCTTGCGGCCGCGGAGTCGGGAAACGCGATTTATCTCGTTGAGACCGATCCGCAGGGAGAAGGACTTCTGGCGACGGTGCGGGCTCGATTCAAGGTGCCTGGCACCTCCGATTATCGCGAGCAATCATGGCCCGTTCCCTACCGGGGTCCGGCACCCGCGTTGGACAAGGCCTCTCCCTCCCTTCGACTGGCCCTGGCCGCGTCGGCCTTTTCGGAGTGGCTCGCGCAAAGTCCGTTCGCGGCCGAGGTCAACCTGGAATTTTTGACGCGGACGGTGGACGCATTGAAACCGAGCTTTCCCTACGACCAGCGCCCGCAAGAATTGCAACAGATGATTCAACAAGCCCTGTCGATCCAGGGATCCAAACCATGAAGCCTATGATTGACACGCCTTCCTCGAGTGCGGCGGCGGATCGGGGGATCCGAGCTCCCATGCCTGCGGTCCTGAGCTGCCCGCCCTGGACTTCGTATGTCCGGGGGTTGTTTGTCCTCTTGCTCGCGGGAGGGATGGGAGTGGCCCGGGGCGGTCCGGCGGAGGCGCAGAGTGTGAACATTCAAGGCGGCATTGCGGACGGCAAGGCGCGGCTGCTGATCGAAGCCCTCTTGAAAGAGCACGGGGAGGATCGATTAAAGGTTTTCCATACGACCTCCATCAACCATCACCTGCGGGTTCAATCCGATCAGATTGAGCACGCCCTGGATTTGAAGTTCGAGGTTTTGCAGGGGGAGGCCAGGGAAGTTCAACTCGCCCTGAAAGGCGAAGGCGAAGTGGTGTCGGTCTCGGGCGAAGCGATTCAAGACTGGAGTGTGCGTCGCGAACCGGGCGGGTCGGCTTGGCTGGTGCTGCGGACTCGCAAGCGGGACAAACCATGGGATCAGTTTCAGGCCTCTGTGGTTGCACTGACGAAACTTTCCGGGCTGCCCGCGACGGTTTCCCCGCTGGTCGTGCATGGCGCGGTCGCGGCTCTGGGCAGCGGGATGATTCGCGTCACGGACACACCCGAAATGTCGGCTGAGGTGGTCGAGTCGGCGGGACTTGTTTCCCTGCCTGGGGGGGCGGCGCAGGGGAATCGAGGTACTGCGGGCCAGGCCGGAACCGACGGGAGTGCTGCTTATCGGATCCAGGGAGAGCCCTATCGGTTCACGTTGAAATGCAGCTTGTCGGATCCGGAATCGAGAACGGTGGTTTTGCGAGGATTCGAGCTGAGGGGTGATCTGGGGGATGGTCGGGCGGGGTTCGAGCTCGTGGGAACGGCGAGAGTGGGAAACCCTCGAGGCGGGACCATGAGATTGCTGTCGGGCGGCGCTGCGTTGAGCGAGTCCCAGGATACAGGAGACGCGCGGCTGGAGTTTTCGGAGGGCGCCTATCGCCTGAAGTTCGATCGTCCGGGCGATTATTCGTTGCGGGTGCGTTTCAACGCGCAAGTGGCGCGGTCGAACGATTGGCAAACCGTGCGGTTTCAGGTCGCTCAGGGGGCGCTCCAGCCGGTGGTATTGAAAGGGCTTTCGCCCGAGGCCGAGGTTGAGTTTGCCGGCTCGGCCCGGGCGGTTCGTTCCGGGACGGAAGCGCGAGCCCATCTGCCTTCGGATGGGACGGTTCAATTTGCTTGGAAGAAGGCGCGCCCGGAACTTGAGTCCAAACTGTTTTACTCCGCCGAAATGCAAATGAACGTGGTGGTCGCGCAAGGTCTTGTGAAACAGGCGGCCCTGCTTCAGGGGCGGGTGATGCAAGGGGAGCTTGGGCAACTGGTTCTTCGACTCTCCGGTGCGGGAGATTTGACGCGGGTTCAAGGGGCGCAAATTCTGTCCTGGCAGGTGGCTCCAGCCGGGGGGGGGTCAGCCGACCGGCTTCTGACGCTGCGGTTCAATCAGGCGGTGAAGGAGCATTTCGTGGTGCAAATTCATTCACAGACGGATCTCGGGGCGTTGCCGGCGCAAGCTTCGCTGCTGCAATTGGCGCCGGAGGCGGCCACGCGATTCGCGGGACACATCCGGGTGGTCAACGAGGGGGTGGTCCGGTTGGAGGTGCTTTCGAGCCGGGGCCTGTCGCAGGTATCGCCCGAGCAGTTTCCCGAGAACGATCAAACCCGGAGCGTTTTTCCGGCGCCGGGTCCGCAGCGATTCGTGTTTCGCTTTTCGACGGCGGACTTTGGATTGACCCTGCGGGCCGACACCATTCTGCCGGAGCTGGGAGTTTCGCAGGTGCTTGTTTATCACGCGGGGGAGAACGAAACGTGGATTGAAGCGGAGTTCGACGTGGAGGTCAGGGAGGCGCCCATTCGCGAATTGCTCCTGCGCGTCCCCCAAGGTTATGCTCTGGCTAAAGTAAGCGCTCAAGGGATGAGCGATTATGTGCTTGGGAGTTCCGAGGATCAACCGGAGTTGCGGCTGGTTTACGGACAGCCCGTGCTGGGGCGCCAGTTGGTGCAATTGCGTCTGGAGCGGAATGCAGCGCTGGGAGCGAGCGCCTGGACGCTGCCGCGTTTGGAAGTGCCTCGTGCGAAGTCGGTGCGGGGGGCGGTGATCGTGTCTTCGGACATGGGGTTTCGGGTGAACGCGGGCAGAATCAGCGGGCTGGTCGAGTTGGCGACCGCCTTCGCCCCGAAGAAGGTCGTGGGCATTCAGGCTGCCTTCCGCCTGGTGGAACCCTCCTGGGCGGCGGAAGTCATGATCGAGCGGCTTCCGCAGACGATCCAGGCGGAAGCGTTTCATTTATTCTCGATCGGAGAGGGGCTCGCATACGGGGGGAGCACGATCCAATACTCGATCGCAGGAGCTCCGAAGGGAGTCTTTCTGGTCGAGCTTTCGGAGGAGTATGCCAACGTCGAATTCACGGGGAAGGACGTGCGGGGCTGGCAGAAAACACCCGAGGGTTATCGTGTGCAACTGCACAATCCGGTCGCGGGTTCGTTCACCATGCTGGCCACCTATGAACGCGCTTTCAAGCCGCAGGGCGCGACCCTCGCCTTCACGGGAGCACGTCCATTGGAAGTGCAGTCCGAGCAAGGCCACACGGTCGTTGTGAGCGCCTACCAATTTGCCGTCAAGCCCGTCAATGTCAGTCCTGGATTGATCGCGCTTGAGCCGGCGGAGGTGCCTTCCGAGTTTCGGCTCTTGTTCGACTCGCCCGTCCTGGCTGCGTATCGTTATGCCGCGCGCCCTTTTCAGCTCCAGCTTGAATTGAGCCCGCTGGCCCAAGGCGAAAGTTTAAGCCTGGTGGCCGACCGCGCCTCCTTCTCCACCCGGATTTCCAAGGACGGTGAAATCCTGACGACCGCGCGCTATTTTCTGAAGAATCGAGGCCACACGCATCTGCGCCTCGAGCTTCCCTCCGGAAGCGAATTGTGGTCCGCCACCATCGACGGAGTGACCGCCGCGCCCATCAAGGATGGCGCCAGCAGCCTCCTGCCGCTGCCCAAACAACCGGATCCGAACACGGTGCAATCCCTCGAGCTCAAGCTGGCGAGCCGTGCCAGCACCGAGCGCTATCTTCGCGCCGCCCTGCCGGTGTTGTCGTGTCCGGTTCTGCTGGGCGATTGGAGCATTGCCGCGGATTCCGGGCGCCAACTGGTTTATCGGACGGGCTCGCTGGTGCCCTCGGGAGGGATTCCGGACCCTTCATCGTTTGCCACATTGGGCCGAGCCTGGCGCGATGCGCGCTCGTCCTTGGGGCTTTTGGCGTTGATCGCGTCGGGTCTGGTGCTTTTGGGATTGGCCGCGACTCGTTGGGCCAGTGGTTCCGAGGCGGCGAGGAACAAGGCAGTCTCCTGGCTGGCGAGATGGGTGGGGCTGCTGTCGCTCGTGCTCGCGCTGGCGGCCTTGATCCCGATAATGGAGACTGTCGGCCGTCATCGCATCGGAGATGTGAGTGTGCTGCGTTTTGTGGCGCCTGTTCAGCAAGCAGGCAGTTCTCTGGCGGTTGAATTGGGCAATCTGCCTTCCGGGGTCTCCTGGGGGGGCAGATTCTCCAGTCTGATTCCCGCGGCATTTGCCATCGGGTTGTGGTTGCTGAGTGTGAGGGAAGCCTGGACGTGGTTGCGACCGGTGTTGGGACCGATAGGCTGGACGCTGTTGGCGTGGTCCACTTTGAAAATGCCTGGCGCCGGAGAATGGTTTTTCGGCTTGTTGGCGGTCTTCCTCCTTTTCCGGGTTTGTGGTCCTGGGGTGCTTCGATTGTGGCGGGCGAAAGGATTGGGAGGAACGACCGGAGGAGGTTCGACCTCGGCCCCGGTGGTGGCGGCGCTGCTGGTGGGGATCATCGGGATGGGCCAGCAGGCTCAGGCCCAGGCTTCGAGCCAGCAGCGTAGTGTCAACGAACCGGTTTTGACGGGGGAGACGGTCTCCAAGACGGCCTCCCGGAAATCGGTGGCTGATTGGATCGAACAGGAGGTTCGCATTGAGGACCGGCATGTTCAGGCTCAAGTGATTTTGAAATGGCGGGCGTTGAAGGGGCAGTCGATTCCAGTGTTGGCGGGAACTGCGGTGTTGACCTCTTTGGAAGCCCCCACCAACGCAGTGCAGTGGGTGCTCGACGAGGCGGCGCCGGGCTCGGTTCACCGTCTCTGGGCATTGAAGGATGGGGCGGTTGAAGTCCGATTCTCCTATCAGACCGAGTCCCAGCTGCACGGCGGCATCCCGGGCTTTGTTTCGCCCGTTTTCCATGGACTGGTCAATCGATGGAGTCTCACCGTGCGAGGGGCGGAAGTGGAAGTTCACTCCCCGCAGTCGGTGGCGCATGAATCGCTGACCCGGGAAGGTCACACCCACGCCAAGCTTGTGACGCTGCCTCTGGATCGAGCTTTGGTGACCTGGCGTCCGCGCAGCCGTGACACGCGCAGCGAGAAGGCGTCATTCTTTGTGGAGTCGGCCCACCTTTACGCCCCGGCGGCGGGGGTGGTCGATGGATTGCATTGGGTCCAGATCCGCCCGGTTCAGGGGGAGTTAGGCGAGTTGGCGCTGGAAGTGCCGGAGGCGATGGCCATTGCGGATGTGACGGACGGTGCCCTGAAGCCGGTCCCGGCCGAAGTCGGCACCCGGGCCAGGCCTGCGTCCCCGGCGCCCCTTCTCGCTTCCTGGAGTTTTGCGCCTGACTCGCGGGTGTTAAAAATTCAGATGGCTGCTCCGCAATCGCGGCCGTTCCAGCTCGTGATCCGTTCCCAATCTGCGGCGAGCCCGCTTCCCTTCACGAGAAAGCTTGGGATGATCTACGTGAAAGGAGCCGAGGGACACGTCGGCTTGGCTGGATTAGCCACGGGTGAAGAAGTGCAGCTCGATCGGGTCGATCCGTCGGGCATGAGCGCGATCAGCTTGGAGGACTTTCCAGGCGCCCCGATGGGGATCCTGTCGCAAACCCATCCCGGGTTGACCTTGCGCAGGGCTTTTCGAGCGGGCACCCGCGAAGGCATGCTTGAGGTGCGCGCCAGCGCCGTGGAACCCGATGTGCGAGTCGAATCCCAGCAAACCATTTCCGTGGGAGAGGATCGCCTCGTGCTGGCAGCCAACTTGGTGGTCAGTGTGGCGAGGTCGGGCGTGTTTCGCTTCAGCTTCACGCTGCCGAACGGGCTCGAGGTCGAGTCTCTCTCGGGTAACGGCATGAGTCATTGGACTGAGCTCGCGCGTCCGGAAGGCCGTGTGGTCACGATGCATTTGCCGGGCAAGACCCTGGGGGAAACACGTTTTGCCATCACGCTGGCCGGAGCCGGATTGAAAGGGGTTCCGCGATGGACGGTTCCGAGACTGGAATTGCGGGAAGCCTCGAAGCAGCGGGGCCAGTTGATCATCGTTCCCGAACAAGGTTTGCGGGTGCAGGTCGGAAACCGCGAAAACGTCACCCAGCTCGATCCTCAAAAGGCCGGGATCCATCAAAAAGGCGTTCTGGCCTTCCGAATTTTGCAGGAGCAGTGGGTGTTATCCTTGGACTTGGCGCAAGTGGAATCCTGGGTGCAAGCGACCAGTTTGCAGCACGTCACCGTGGGGCCGGCCCAAGTGCGGACTGGGGTGAACTTGCAGTATCAAATTGAAAACACCGGGCTCAAGGCCTTGCGGGTGCGGATTCCGACCAACGCGGAAAGCCTGCGTTTCAAGGGCGATCAGGTCGCCGATTTCGTCGCCTTGGGCGACGCGGACGAGAACGGATTGCGCACGTGGGAAGTCAAACTCCACCGACGTGTCCTGGGACGATATCTTCTCCAAGCCAGCTTTCAGACCGGTCTCTCGTCCGAGGCGCAGGATTTCACGATTCAGGGAGTGCAAGCGGTGGACGCCGGACTGCAGCGAGGATTCGTTTCGCTTGAAGCCACGGGCCGGACCCAAGTCCGCCCTGGAACGGTGCCGGACGGGCTTCAGGCCTCGGAGTGGCAAAGCGTGCCCAGAACGCTGCAGCAAGACGTCGTGACCGCGTCCGCCAGTCACACGTTCCGGTTGGTGGACGCGTCGTGGCAGTTGCCGTTGAAGATTGAACGCCACGAGGCCGCCAAGCTGTTGCCGGCCCGCGTCCAGTCTGTCACGTTGAGATCCGTCATTTCCGACGAGGGCGTGATGCTCACGGAAGCGCGGTTGGAGTTGTTTCCCGGGGACAAGCGGCTGCTTCAAATCGCTCTGCCGGCCGAGGCGAAGTTCTGGTATGCCCTCGTCAATCAGAATGGCGTGTGGCCATGGAAAGAAGGGGACAAGACTTTGATCCCCCTCGAGGCCGCCAAGTCCGGAGCCGTCTCGGTCGTGGAGATTTATTACTCGAGCCGCATCGGTTCCCCGCACACCCGGCGGCTGGACCTTGCCCTGCAAGGACCCAGGTTCGATCTGCCCCTGGAGAATATCGCTTGGCAAGTGCGATTGAATCCCAAGTGGCGTCTTGATTCATGGAAGGGCACGCTGGAGTTGAGGGAAGAGAGCTCTCTGCCGGTCGAGCCCTTCGATCTGGGCGGATACCTGAGCAGGGAGTCCAAGGCGCGAGCTGAGCGCAGCAAAGCGGCTGAGGAGTTTCTTAATTTCGGCAATCAATTGCTTGAAACGGGAGATCCCCAGCAAGCCCGCCGGGCGTTCCAAAATGCCTTCGGACTCAGCCGTCACGATCATGCGTTCAACGAGGATGCCCGGGTCCAGCTCCACAATCTCAAACTGCAACAAGCGATGGTGGGGTTGAACGTGCTCAACAACCGGCAGCCCGCCCGGGGGGAAACTCCCGCTGCGAAACAGGCGACGGCGGTCGCGGGCCGGGCCGGCGCCTACACCCAGGCCGAAGCCAAGGAACTCCTGGATGCGAATACCGCGGAGGACAACGCGTCCATGACGAAGCTGGCGGAACGACTGATCCAGCAACAGGACGCGGCCGTGCCGGCGCCGGCCGCGATCCGGGCCACTCTGCCCGACCAGGGCAAGCAACTGACGTTCACGCGCGCGGTGCTCGTGGACACTTTTGCTGATTTGTCGCTGCGATTGAGGGCGTCGTCATCAGCGCCAGCGAGCTCGGGAGCTCGTTTTGCGCTCCTGGGATTGCTCTTGTTGCTCTTCGGAGTTTTGGGCCTGGGCAGCCGTTGGGCGGCGCGATCTTGATGGAGTTGGTCGCGGTCGTGCGGGGCGGTACTTTTTGCGCAAGAACTTCGCGGTTTTCGCAATCGATCGCCGCTGGTCTAACCCGGATATATCATAGGTCGTGGCGATTTTGGACAATTTGGGGCGTAATCGCCAATGTTGACGCGGGTTTGGCGGCCTGATGGGGATTTCCAGGTTTTTGACAGGGTGTCAGGATTTGGCGGCGCGCTGACGGGTG
>VHDF01000021.1 GCA_016871495.1 Verrucomicrobiota bacterium
CACACAATGGTAATACCCGTTTTCCCGATCCTCCGGAACCTTCATCCTCGCCTGTCTCATGGGCAATCCATACTGAGTCAACAAATTGAAATCAAGCTTTTTCTATCAGAATGTCTGTCCCTATGTTTGGTAGGGGGGATTTTGAATTTTCGCTCCCGCGATTTTTTTCAAAAAACCCGCCAGTTGCGAAAGTCGGGTTAAGAGCCGCTTCTACCGCGTCAAGTCGTTGCCGATGGCGAAATGAGCCCCCCTCGGATCCTTGGGCCTGGGACTTCGTTCTTCGCTCGCGCGTTGACCCTGGCCAAAATCCCTTCTGAACAAGCGACGACTCTCTTGGGATCTTGGCAGAGTCAGCGTCCGGTTCCCGGTTGAAGGCATTCCGCGAGACGTTGGAACTCCGCGGCTTGATGTTCGGAGTTGATCGCGAAGCGAAAGTAGCCTGCGGAAGGACCGACCGGATAGCGGATGAAGGAGGGAAAGATGCCCGCGCGCAGGAGGCGGCGTGTCATGTCCTGAACATGGGAGGGCGAATCCGGAGTCCAACGTGTGACGGGAGTATGGGGAGAGTTGGAGAGAAACGCGTGGGGTTTGAGCGCGTCGTGGAAGCTTCTCATGTTCATCTGCAACCGGGCGAGGCGTCCGGGTTCATCCTCGAAGACCTGGATCGATTCCAACACGCCGGCCGGGGCGGCAAGCGGCAGGGGTGTGGAGCCCGCGTAGGCGGGTGAAGAGTCTCGGAGCGCTTGAATCACCTCGGGCGCGCCGGCGACCGCGCCGCCAGCCACACCCAGTGCTTTGGCCAAACTCAAAGTCAGGACGATTCGCGGATCTCGAAGCTGAAAATGCGAGAGGACTCCTCGTCCTTGGGGTCCGACCGCACCGATCCCGTGCGCGTCATCCACGATCAACCAGCCGTTTCGAGGTAGGTCGGCCAAGGCTTTATCGACGCGGGAGAAACCGGCGGTGGTGCCGTGGGTGCCTTCGAGTAGAACGACGGGCTTGGCTCGGCGCGGGAGGGAACGAATGGTTTTGGCCAGACTCTTTGAATCCATCTCTGAGGCTCGAAGAACGGGGAGGCCTGAGATGGCGGCGGCGTCGATGAGGCACGGATGAGTATCGTGATCGAGAACGGCGTGAGTGGCCTTCGTTCTCAGGGCTTGGATGGCGAACAGCGGCGCCAAATAACCGGAGTTGGCAAGAGCCACGGCCGGGAAGTGGAGAAAACGAGCCAGAGCTTTCTCCGTGGCGCGGTAGAGGGGATGTTCGCCGGTGGTGCGGCGGGAGGCGCCGGGTTGAGTGAGGCCGAGTTTCAGCGCGTTGCGCATGGAGGCCAGCACGCGTGGATGGCCGCTTAGTCCGAGGTAGTTGCAGCCACCAAAATAGACGAGGCTCCGCTTCCCGCGTCGGACGTGAGTGGAGTCGATGAAATCGAGGGGTGGAATCACGATGGGCTAGGTTGAGTCGCCGCCGATGGAGAGTGTTTCGGAGGGTAGATCGCTTTGGGCGCGGCGTCCAGACGCCGCAGATCGGTTGTGCGGGGGGGGGTGAGCATGCTTGAGGCTCGGATCCGCGGATGACATCGATTTCACGGATAGATCCGGGAATTCTCCCGTGGGTGCCGCTTCCAGGATTATCGAAGAAAACTTCCCAAGCCCACTCCCCAGAGGTGCATCCAGCCCGGATATTTCATACTGAGCTTGAACCCGCGAAAGTACGCCGCGTGAGGGCACGCGGCCTACAATCGCGCCTGCCTCTATGATTGTAGGCCCGGTGTGCTCACCGGGCGTCCCGAGCATGCAACATGCGGGCTGGAGGTTGTCGGTGACCGTGTTGTCTTGGTAACGCAGACAGCCTTGTCTGCTGTTTCGCAGGCTGCCCAGCCTGCGGGGCGACGAAGGGAACCCAGCGCGTGGAGTGCATGGAAGGGCGTCGTTCTTCACCCGCCGGGCCGACGGGCCGTCGGCGATACGGCAGGCTGGGCAGCCTGCGCCACACGACAGACAACTTCGGCATGCGCGGCCTCCCCAGCCCTGCAATCCAAGGTCATCCTGTTTTGATCTGTGAATCGGAAGTGAAGAAGCCTGTCGTCTGTTGTTCTCTTGGGTTTGACGTGTTTCTTGGTTCGATGGAATTGGCTTTTCCAGATCAGATTTGAAGTGTCGCTCATGGAGCGAATAGATTCTGTAATCATGGAGATTTGTCGCCAACCCGATCGCCCCTCGAATTCCTCCGGTCACCCCTCGGCCAAGACAAGCCGCCCAATCTCATTGCTGATTGTTGCGAAATACTGCTTGCCTCCGCCAATTTGATGCGCTTAGTGTCCGAACAAGCCTTATGGTGAAGCGTGCTCATCTCCCAATTGAGCAGTGTCGTCTTTTTTGCGGCAAATCAGTCGCAAAGAAGCGTCCTTTGTGCGCGGTTGGCTCCGTGCCGCAGCGTTCACCCGAGGTAAGTTGTAATCCTCACCCCAAACAAACCTATGCGTAAATCAGTTAAATCCTTGCTGATGCTAGGTGTTTTTGCCGGAGGTGCAGTGGCTTTGCAAGCCGCCCCTCCGTCATCACCACAGGGCATCGTCACGGCGAATACCTACCCGGGCAACGTCCGCCCAGCCATTATTGCGGGCGAAAAACCAGCCTCCGATGGGACACACTACCCTGGCATCGCCGAACTCCCCTACAACGGATATCCTGGGCCTTACTCTGGAGATCCTGCGACTCCCCCTCCGGGTGACGTCCGCAACAACTACACGATGCATCTCCGCTTCTATTACCACGCTCCCAAGGCGGGTAAATTGCAGTTCGCGATCGCATCCGACGACCCGGGCAACCTGTTCGTGGCCACCGACGCCAATCCCGCCAATAAAGTCCAGGTCGCCGTCGAGCCTCAGTGGAACGCGGTCCGCTCCTTCGGTGGTGGCGACCCCGCAGCTCCGACACGCCGCACCGTGACGGACGACGGCAAAGAACCTTCTCCTCGGCCCGGCAATATGTCGCAATTCTTCACGGTGACGGCCGGCCAGGTCCTCTACGTTGAAGCGGTTGCCAATGAAGGCGGTGGTGGCGACAACCTCGCCGTTGCAGCCCGTTACAGCACCGATCCTGAATTCGCCGACGGCGACCAGCCGATTAGCGCAAACATCTCCTCGGTAGATCGCGCTGACGTCACAAAGGCCGCCATCACGGGTCTCGGATCCACTCCGGTGGGCTTCTCCGTCAACGTGATCAATGGCAGTGGAAACAACGGCACCAAGCTCGACAAGGCTTCCGTCAAAGTAGAGCTGGATGGTGCGGCTGTCGCGACCACCGTTGAGGATACCGCTGACGGCAGCAGGATCGTTTACAGCCATGCCACGGTCTTCGCCTCAGGTTCCAAGCATACGGTCAAGGTAAGCGCGAAAGACACAGGCGGTGCCAGCCTCCAATCGACCGCAGATTTCACCGTATCCAAGTATGGCTTGCTGAGCAAAGACCTCAAGGTGCCTGATAGCGCGGTCAAGAAAAATGAGCCCGGCTTCTTGTATCGCACGTTTCAAAACTCCGCCGATACGCGCAATACGAATGCCAAGAGCGAAGAGGCTATTGCCGGAACGTTGAAAAACGCTGACGGCCCACTCCCGAATCAAGCCGACCCCAACGCGCAAGGCAACGCCAAGGGCCCGGGCAAGAAGCTCGGTTCCGCCGACAATGCTTTGATCGAGTTCGAAATTGAAACGGTCATTAACTTGGATCAAGGCGGCGGCAGCAACGGCGCGTTCACTCCCGATGAGCAAATGCCAGGCATCCCCGGCATCGAAGGCAGCACCGACGGTATTGTCGCTGAAATCATCACTTTCATCGAATTCCCTCGCGGGCTGATCACGATGGGTGTCAATTCCGACGACGGCTTCAAGACCACCGCCGGCCTCAATCCGGCTGACTCGGCTACGGCCGTCCTCCTCGGTGAATTCAATGGCGGTCGTGGCGCGTCCGACACGATCTTCCAGTTCGTGGTGGAAGAAGCGGGCATCTACCAGATTCGCACGACCTGGGAAGAAGGCGGTGGTGGCGCGAACATCGAATGGTTCACCGTCAATGCCGGTACGAAGGTATTGGTCAACGGCGAAGGCGGTCTGAAAGCCTATCGCCGCGCCGACATCGTCGTTCCGGCGGCCTTGGTTGCCCGCTCCCCGGCGCCGAACGCCACTGGCCAGGAGCCTCGCCCCGACATCGTTGTTGCTTGGAATGACCCAGGTGGCGCGATTGATCAAGCCTCGATCAAAATGAAGGTTGATGGCAAAGACGCTTCGGTCACGGTGGCCAAGGCAGGCAATACCGTCACCGCGACTCACAAACCTTCCGCCGACTTCGGCTTCAGCAAAACCGTGAAGGTTGATCTGTCCTTCAAGAACGGCGGGCGTGACGTCACTACGTCCTGGAGTTTCTTCGTGAAGATCGACATGTCGGCGCCCGGCACGTTGTTCATCGAAACCGAAGATTTCGACTTCGATGGCGGCCAGACCATCACCGACCAGCCGATTGGTATGACCGGCAAATATCCCGGCGGTTCTTTCCGCGACAAGGGTGACGGACTCGACAACGCTCCTGGCAACAAGAGCTTCGGTGTCGATTACTTCGAAACTAGCGCCGGCAATGCCCAAGCCATCTATCGTCCTGGAACCGGTGTTGAAGCCGGCAAAGAAGACAGCCAGGTGACCGGTGGCGTCAGCCGCGGTTCTTTCGACGTGGAGAAGACCTTCGCGGTCGGCTGGAACGACGGTGGCGACTGGATGAACTACACTCGGACCTTCCCGAGCCCGGCCAAGAACTACAAGATCTATGGCCGTATCTCCTCGGGCGGTGCAGCGATCAACGCTGAACTGGCCCAGATCACCGCTGGCCAGGGCACGAAAGATCAGACCAAGAAAATCTTGGGTATCTTCCGTCCTGGTCGCGCGACCTCGGGCTGGGACGGCGCGGGAGCGTTTGAAACCTTCCCGCTCACTGCAGCCGACGGTTCCGGTACGCCGGTCATCGTCGAGCTTGGTGGCAAGACGACCCTCCGTTTCACCACCATCGACGGCAACAACGACCAGGACTTCCTGATCTTCCAACCCACGACGGAATCTCCGGGAGGCGGAGTACCGACGCTCGCGGGCAAGGCCGAAGGTGGCAAGCTCGTGATTACCTTCACCGGCACACTGCAATCTTCCGACAATGTGGAAGGCCCCTACGCAGATGTAGCAGGCGCAACAAGCCCTCGCACGGTTGATCCGACCGGCGCCGGCAAGTTCTATCGCGCCAAAGGCAACTAAGCCCTTCGCTCGAACGTTTCAGAGGAGGCCGGACGAAAGTCCGGCCTCCTTTTTTTTCGAGGGATGGACATGGATTGCCAGCAATTCTGGGGGTTCGACATATCGATCCGTGAGTATTTTCATGAATCAAAGCGAGTGGAATCAATCGGGCGATCAGGAGTGCCGTGCATCGCGAAGTGGTCTGTCGTGTGGCGCAGGCTGCCCAGCCTGCCGTATCGCGGACGGCCCGTCGGCCCGGCGGGTGAAGAACGAGGCCCTTCCATGTTCTCCACCCGCCTGGTTTCCTTCGTCGCCCCGCAGGCTGGGCAGCCTGCGATACAGCAGACAGGGCTGTCGCGGTGTATTTTATTTTCAGACGCGGTTCGCCAGGGCGAATGGGTCACGGAATGGGAGATGCGCTCGGCGACGGAATCCCGCCTTCAATCCCAAAGGGATTGTGTCCTCCAGCCCAAGGTTGCGAGGCACGAGCTACCTTGGGTTGTCGTTTGGAAATGGATTCAACCGCAACGCGGTTGTGGCTTGACCCCGCCAAACGGAAATAGGATTTGGTCACAACCCCGTTGGGGTTGGTTTCCATTGACGAAACGTGACCCAAGGTAGCTCGTTCCTCGCAACCTTGGGCTTTGGGATGGAATCCCGTTGGGATTCTTGAGGTGCTCGACATGTCTGTCCCTGAGTATTTTGTGTCTGTCCCTGAGTATTTTCGGTCCCTGAGTGTTTTCGGTCCTTGAGTGTTTTTGTGTGTCGTCGTGTCTTTCTCATCCAGGCTTTGGCAAATCTTCACCAGGTGCAACGGCCGATTTAGGGGTGTCGCCGGAGGATCATTTCCATTTTGCGTAATGCCTCGGGGCTGGCGGGTTTGTTGGCTCCTTGAATCAACATCACGAACTGATCGGCCAGGATCTCCTCGGGATGGATGATGTAGCGGGTGTTGCGCCCTATCTGCTCGAAATAGCCGGAGACCTGTTCAGGGCTCAACCGCACAGGCTGATCTTCGAGCATCTTCGCTTTCCACTGGCCGCCCGATTCGTCCATCACCCATAATTTGAAATCAAGATACTCGAAAAACCCCCAACCCCTGGCCCTGGAGTAGGTCTCCGTCCTGGCGATGAGTGAAGGCATGACCTTCACAGTAGTGCCCTGATGCTCCACCGCGATCCAATGCTCGATGACCGGCGCGTCAGGGTTCGTCATCTGGCGCGAACGGTAAGAGGGAGGCGGTTCCAGGGGCGCCGATTTTTTGAATCCAATCGCCCCATAGAGTTCGTCACGCATTTTCGGATTGGCCCGGCTCAGCACATGGAACAACTCGTGCAAGAGCAAACGTTCGAGCGCGCCGCGCGGGATGTTCAGCTTGGCGACCGGGAGAATCACCGACTCCCCGCGAGTGTAGGCGGCATGCGCTTCCTCCAAACCACTGCTCTTCACAAGGTGAATCTGCTTGGGAAAAGGAAGTTTCCACCGCGAGAGCGATCGCGCAATTTCCGCGGTGCTTTCGCGCATTCGATCCACCTCCGCGGTCGACCATTCCAAAGCTTGCGCCTCGATGAACGACAGCAATCGCGCCTCGTCCACGGGAGCATCCGAGTCGAGCCTGGCCGCCCGATCGAACGGACTCAATTGTCGGATGAACTCATCCCGTGTCCCGAGGATCTGAAGGCCCTTTTCACGGTCGGCCAGGACCCACCGAGAATCGCCCTGGATGATCCAATCCGAGGCGAGAACTTCGAGGGCGCCGACCAGTATCAAGAGCCATGCGACGCATGACTTTCCTCCCAGGCGTAAGACGCCGGCAGTTTGCCGGCCCAAAGTCGGCGCCAAGGACATGATGCTCCTTCTCGGTCGCAGCGAAGCACTTCGCGGCATGCATCGACACCATGCGCCAATCCGGTCTGCCCGTCGCTCCAATTCTCCACGAATTTTCGCCCGAGGCACGGAGTCCTTTGGGGCCAGCCCCAACGCCTTGTCTATTGTGGCAGAGCAACGTCCCGCACGTGGCGGTCCATCCACTCGAACATGCTCGTCCACATCACGGGGAGATAGACGTGGCCGGTCTTTTCATGAACCTCGCTGCGGAAGGAATTGGAGTTTCCGTAAAGGCTGTAGACACGAGCCACCCGTTTCTCGATTTCCCGAATGCCCTCGACCGGCGAGCCGGCGTCGGAATCCCCGTTCATGCAGAGCAACGGACGGGGTGCCGCGCAGGCCACCACAGCTTCGCTGTCAAAGTGGGCGAGCATACCCGGAACGAAGTAGTAGATGCCGTGATACTTCAGTCCCCCGGCCGCCGTGAGTTCCTGATAACGCGTCAAGCATGCCACTGCGACCCCGGCTTTCAATCTCTCGTCCAAGGCCATCAGCCACCAGGTGCGCGTTGCGCCCATGCTGATGCCGGTGACCCCGACGCGGCGGGCATCCACCTCGGGGCGGGAAACCAGATAATCGAGAGCCATCAACTCATCTCGCAGCATCATGCCCCACAAACTGCGGCCCCACCACAGTTGAAACTTCGAAGCGCTCATCTCACCCGGTCCACCCTTTTCCGCCTCGCCGCCCGGCCCCTGTCCATTGCGTTCGCCGAAACCATACGCGTCGATGCAGAGCACCGCGTATCCGCGCCGCGCCAGTGCTGGTGCAGGTGGCTCCGGCGTGTGATCGGCTCGAAAGATCTCCTCCTTGCCAATGGGGTATTCGCCTCCGTGCCAATGGCAATAAAGGATGGCGGGAACGGGTCCGGCTGCTTTCTCGGGCAGGACCAAATAGCCCGGGATTGTTGCGCCTGCCCCGTTGTCGAACTCGAATTTCTCGACGATATAGCCCGGGCGAACTTCCCTGGATATCGTCTTGACCTGCGGCTTCGCCGGGCGCGGCGGCAGGTTGCCCAGCAGTTTCCAGAGGGTTGCGCGAATCCCGGCCCGGCGAGTCTCCCAAGCCTCGACACTGGCGGGGATCTCCAGTTCGGGCACCGGGGGCGCGGCTTTCATCCATCTGTCCGCCGCCGCGGGGCGGGAATCTTGAGCGAAGGTATGCATGGCAAAACCAAGGGTCCACAGGAATGCGAGGCGGGTCGTCATGGAATGGTGTGAGAGGTGGATCGATGCCTTTTTTCTCCCGCGGGGATGGCGAAAGGAAGATCATTCTGAGCCGGTGGAATCTGGCACGTGGCGAAGGGCGTGAAGGCGCAGGGCGGATTATACGCGAAATTGAAATCGAGAACGACTTGCCCGTTCGTTCCTGGCAGCGCTGCATGCAGGTAGCGTCCGCCCGCATAGGTGGCGCCGCCGTTTGTGGCATCGCGAAACAGAATGAACAAGTCCCCCTCCTCGCGATCTTCCAGCGCGTCCAGTTCATAGTCGCGATTCTGCCAGCGGAAGCGAATTTTCCCCGGAGATCGTTCCAGCGTGGTTCCACCGGTCACCACGGCCATGGGCAGCATTTTGGGCAGTCGATGAGGAACGAAGATCCCTTCGACACGGAACTCGGGTTGATACTCAAAGTATTCCAATCCTTGAAACGCCCGGCGATTTGGATGGGTGGATTGGCGAACCCGCAAGGCCAGGCGTTCCCCTCGCGAAAGCACCGTCAGGCGCAATTCTCCGATGGCAACCACGGATGGTTTTCCTTCCTTGTCCGTGCGCAGCCAAGCCTCCGAGACGGAAGATCCATCGACGCTGGCAGCGACTCCCGGAAATGCCACGAAACGCACTTTCTCTCGAGTTCGGAAGAACGTGCCGATTCGACCCGGTGTCGCCTGACCCGCCAGCTTGATGAGCTGATCTGAATCCGAGCCGGCGGGGTTGTCGCCCTCTTGGAGCCAGTGCAATCCAACCAGGGTGATCCAGCCGTTGGTGCCCGCGACCGACTCCATCCGCTTCTGTTTCCAAACCGACCAGGCTGGGGGAGCCGCGCCCGCGTTGAGCAAGAGAACCGAGGCCGTCGCGATGAGCACACCCATACCGGCGGTTCGGCGAATCGTTTTCGCTAAAGTTTGCGCCAAAGAAAACATCGTTCACGGCCCTCACGCCCCTCGAAGGAGCGCGGCACCCAGTGACGGATCAGTTCAAAGTCCGGCGAGAAGCGCGCCAGCACTTCCTTCACAGTTGCCGCGTGGGGAGGACCCGCCTCATCCTCCGGTTGCAAGTAATGGATGGCCAGAAAATGACCTCCCGGTTCGAGCCAGGCTCGGACGGATTGCGCATAGGCAGTTCGCCGGGCGGGTGGGATCGCGCAGAAGAGCGTGTGCTCGAATAGCCAGTCGAATTTCGCCGGGGGCGGCGTGGAGAGGAAGTCTGCTTGCACGAATTCCAACCGTTCGCTTCGGTGCGTTCGAGATGCTTCCCTCACGGCGCTGGGAGCCAAATCAAATCCCGTGGCATGAAAACCCGCCTCCGCCCAGGCCCGTGCATCATGTCCTCGCCCGCACCCCGGCACGGCAACCCGTTGATCCGGGCGGAACGATGTCGCGTGGTCCTTCAGAAAATCGATCAGGCCGGGAGCCGGAGCGCCCTTGTCCCACCGGGTGTCCCCCGCTTGATAGAGTGATTCCCAATCGGTTTCCTTTTCCCAATGGGTTCCGGCGGCTGCCATTCTCGCCGCGGAGCAGCCTTCCAGCGACTCAACCGCCCATTCGGGAGAATGCGCCAGCAATTCCGCGAGCGTCTCGCCTCCCGTGGCCACGGCCACGCAACGCGCTCCGATATGATGGGCGCATTCAATATCGGCCCGGGTATCGCCAACGACAACGATTTCTCGACCCTCGAGGTTTGACCCGAATCTCCGGCGCAGCTTGTCGAGGGCAAGCACGGCAAGTTCGTTGCGAATCGGGTGTTCATCGCCGAAAACACCCAGTTCAAACTGCCCGTTCAGTCCATGCGCCTCGAGCTTGAGCGCGGCCCCCGCACGAATGTTGCCCGTCAGCAATCCAACGAGAGGTGGCTCGGGCAGGGTGCGCAAGCCGTCCAGCGCCTGAGCGATTCCCGGGCATGGCTGGCCCGCGCATCGGCGAAGCTCATCCCGCAAAAACTCAAGATAGGCGTCGAGAAATCGCTGGACCTCGGAGGAACCAGAGGGAAGCCCGTGTTTTTGAAAAAATTCGTGAACCAGCGAAGTATCCGTCCGTCCATGAAACTTCATGCCGTCGGTCCCGCGGGGAATGCCATAGACGAGCTCCGAGGTTTGCGCAAAGGCGCGCGTCCCCGCCCCTCCGGTGCGGATCAATGTTCCGTCGATGTCGAACAGAACTGCTTTCGTCGTCACGGGCACAGTCTGAAGCAAGCTCCGCGGCTTGTCGATGATCCGGCCTGGGACCAACCCAGCGGCTGTGCATCCTGAAGTTGTCTGTCGTGTGGCGCAGGCATCCCAGCCTGCCGTATCGCCGACGGCCCGTCGGCCCGGCGGGTGAAGAACGAGGCCCTTCCATGCTCTCCACGCGCCTGGTTTCCTTCGTCGCCCCGCAGGCTGGGCAGCCTGCGATACAGCAGACAGGGCTGTCTGCGTTACCACGACAACCCGGTCGCCGACAACTTCTGGATGCCCCGTCAGGGCCGCGGCGTTTACGCCGCCAAACGGAAATAGGATTTGGTCACAACCCCGTTGGGGTTGGTTTCCATTGGCGAATCGTGACCCAAGGTAGCTCGTTCCTCGCAACCTTGGGCTTTGGGACGGAATCCCGTTGGGATTCTTGAGGTGCTCGACATGTCGATCCCTTGAGTATTTTCACGAATCAAAGCGAGTGGACACCAATCGGGCGATCAGGAGCGCCGCGCATCCCGAAGCCGTGTCAGTCTGATTCACGAAGTCCAGGAAATCATGGCGTTCTCTCTTTTTGAGCCACGATGACTTGCCGTGCTCCCGCTTGAACCCGGACGGAGTGCATGGATCCGTCGGGCCAAGTCACTTCGATCCCGGCGGGTTCCAACCCTTTGGGCACCCCGAAGCTGAGGGCTGGACTCGACTGCGAAAGATACCCCGTACCCGCCTGCACTTCCGCCGTTTGCGTCGAGCCGTTGTTCAGCGTCATCCTGACTCGGGCTCCGATTGCGGTCGGGTTCCCGCGCCGCCCTTGGAGAATGACACGCAATGGACGGTGTTCGGAGTGTCCCGTGTGATTCAAGGTTCGGAGTTCTCCGTCGTTGAGGGCTATGAGCAGGTCCGGCCAGCCATCTTGATTCCAGTCCGTAGCGGACATGCCCTTGGCATCTTCCGGGATCACCAGTCCGCTCATCGCTGGAGGGACGGGGGTGAAGCGGCCGCCGCCCACGCCGCGCAGCACGATGCCCAGTCCTCCGGCCCTGCGGCCCGTCTCCGGCCTCGAAGAAAAGGAATTCTGGACCAGGCAAAGGTCCGTAATTCCATCGGCATCCAAATCGGTGGCAACGATGCCATAGGCCGGCGCGCTTTGCGCCAGGCGCGGAAAGGGAACGAATTTGAATCGTGCCTTGCCGTCGTTGATGAGTGCTCCCGATTCAGCGGTATTGACCTCCCATTTCCGCGCGGAGCGCAGCCGCTCGGGAGAAAAAAGCTCCGTGAGAGGGGCGTTGGCAAAACTTTGAAACGTAGGCGTCCTTTCCTGCAGGAAGGGGAACACCGCTGCCAGCGTGAAACGGTCGCGACGGGGAAAAAGCTGTCCCGACTCCCACTCGGCTTCGAGAATCTGCGGGATGGCTTCTTCTCCGAATTGGCCGAACAACAGGACGGCTGGCGACACGTTCGAAACCGGATAGGGCGTGTTCAAGCCTGCATTCGACACGCCAAAGTCAATGTCGCCGTCGCCGTCGAAATCGCGGGCCGCAATGCCATTCCACCATCCGAGCCGGGATTCCAAGCCCGCCTCCCGGGTGCGGTCCACGAGCCGTCCCCGATCGTTCTGGTAACATTGAACCGGACCCCATTCTTGCGCGATCATCAGATCGAGCCATCCATCCGCGTCGGTGTCGGACCAGACGGCGCCGGAAACCAAGCCGGTGTCCCGCAGGCCTGGGGCGGCGATTTCTGTCACGTCCGTGAAACGTCCCTGGTTATTCTGCCAAAGATGGCTTCGCGGAGTGGCGGGATACTTGCCCGGCACGCATCGGCCTCCGATGAAAAGATCGAGGTCGCCGTCACGATCGAAATCGGACGCGACGACGGCGCTGCCGGAATCACGTTCAACAGGCAGGACGCCCTCTTCAGCCTTTTTGAATCCGCCCCGGCCATCATTCCAATAGAGCCGATCCTGCAACACGGCATCACCCGGTTCGCACTCGACACCTCCCGACACCACGAACAGATCGAGGTCGCCGTCCGCGTCTGCGTCGAAGAACAGGGCGCCCATGTCCTCGCACTCGCGATCCTGTTCGAAACAATCCATGGATTGGCGCTCCCATCGTCCCTCCCGGCTGAGCAACCAAAGCGACCCGGCCTGTTGTGCCGCGCCGCCGAGATAGAAGTCTTCGTCACCGTCGCCATCCACGTCTCCCACCGCGATGCCAGGACCCAGTTGAGAAAGCTTCCAAGGAAGCAACGGTTCGCGGGCGAAATCCTCGAAGATTCTTTCACGGTGCCGGGCTCCCTCGGCCTGGCGGCTGGGTTGAAACCAAGGCGTTGTCGTGGGTGGGGATCCACTCGGAGTCAATCCCTCCGACTGGGTGAGCGAATACGATCGGTCCGCCGCCAGGCCCGCGAATGACTCGACCGAACCATCCGGCCATTGGACCTTCAGTTGTTCGACGGTGGACTCCGAACCGAGGCCGAAGTGAAGCAGGGGTTCGCTCGCGGACATGAAGCCGCTGCTTTGTCCAAGGCAGCGCACTTGACGTCCTGACTTCGTGACCACGCTGACCGTCGTGCCAATCCCGGCGGTGTTGCCCCCCAAAGCGCGAAGGCGAAGGACGATCCGGTGATTCCGAGTCTCATGGTTTTGGTAAACGGAAAGAGGCTCGCCAAAGTTCATCACCACGAGGTCCAGATCGCCGTCGCGGTCGAAATCCCCGGTGGCGGCTCCGAAGCTGGCGGTGAATTGATTCAAGCCCCACGGCGCGCCCGCGGGTTCAAAACGCAGATCACCCAAATTGCGGTAGGCCAGGTTTTCCTGCTTGAGCACCGGCATGGCACGCCATCCGGGGCTGTCCCGCTCCTTCATGCGACCCGCCAGGTCGTTGTGGAGGAAATCGCGCGACATGCCGTTGGCGACGAACAAATCGACCCAGCCGTCATTGTCGAAATCGGCCCACTTGGGCGACCACGTCCAATCGGTCGCGTCCAACCCGGTGAGTTGAGCGGTCTCGATCACATGCTCGAGACCGGTGCCCAGGTAAAGGGTGTTGCGGGCATACTGCTTGGGATGGGAAGCGAAAAAGAACCACCGTTCCTTTTCAGGATTATCGCCCGTGATGATGCGCCTTGCCCTTGTCCTGGCCGCCATGTCCGTGGCCATGAAATCGATGTGTCCATCGTTGTCGATATCCGCCGAATCAACTCCCATCGACGACCAGGGCGTGTGCGGCAAGACCGCTGCGGCCGTGTCGGTGAAGCTTCCGTCCTGGTTGTTGCGATAAAGGCGGTCTGGCCCGCGATAATCGTTGCTCACGTAAAGGTCCGGCCAGCCATCCTCGTTGTAATCCCACCATGCCGCCGCCAAGCCGATATCCTGGCCTCGAATTCCAGCCTGATCGGTCCGATTGGTGAATCGGCCCTTTCCTTCGTTGCGAAAAAGGAGATCGGCTTGTCCGGCGATCACGAGTTCAACGCGTCCCTGTCCCTTGTCCCAAACTTGAAACGATTCCCGAAAGGGAGGCGTGACTTCGACTTGGCCAGCACGGGATCGAAGAATGCCGCGGCGCTGGGCTTCTGCCGTGGACCGCGGGAGCCGGAATCCGGCACCGGTCGGAAGACGGTGCGTGACCAGGTAGGCGTCCAAATCACCATCCCGGTCATAATCGGCGAAGGCCATGCTCACGCTGGCGCCATGAAAATCGAGTCCATGGGTTCGCGCGGACTCCACGAACGATCCATTGCCTTGATTCACGAACAGCAAATTGGGTCCGTTCAAGACGCACACCTGCAGGTCCAAATCGCCATCCCCGTCAATATCCACAAACGTCGTTCCGCCGCACCAGCGGCCGGAAGCGCTCACCCCTGCCCGATCGGTCACGTCCTCGAACCGCCAGTTTCCGCGATTTCGGTAAAGCCGGTTCCCTTGATCGTAATGGGTGATGAAGAGATCCGGCCATCCGTCGAGATCGTAGTCACCCACCGCCACGCCCGCGCCCGCGCCTTGATCCTGGAGCAGTGCCAACGGCGCGTGATCCGGAAAACGATGAACGAGATCAATGCCGGTGTGGGAAGCGGGCATGGTTTCGAACAGGGAATTCGAACCGGAAGCCTTCCTTGATGGGAGGGGGGAGGAAACGATCGCGGTCTGAGCCGCACGCGATGAATCCGCCGCGCCCGCCTCCGGTCCGACGCCGGACACGAGCA
The DNA here is from genome assembly GCA_016871495.1 of Verrucomicrobiota bacterium. NCBI lineage: Bacteria > Pseudomonadati > Verrucomicrobiota > Verrucomicrobiota bacterium. The sequence continues at coordinate 14,750 of VHDF01000021.1, forward strand.
GGACCATGGCTGCCGCCCCGGGAAATGAGAACGCGCTCCTGATGTGGATCCGTGGACGTGCTTGTTGAGTGAGGGCTGGTGCATCCAGAGGTTGTCGGTGACCGGGTTGTCGTGGTAACGCAGACAGCCCTGCCTGCTGTTTCGAAGGCTGCCCAGCCTGCGGGGCGACGAAGGGAACCAGGCGCGTGGAGAGCATGGAAGGGCCTCGTTCTCCACCCGCCGGGCCGACGGGCCGTCGGCGATACGGCAGGCTGGGCAGCCTGCGCCACACGACAGACAACTTCGGGATGCACGGGGTGAGGGCCATGACCGCATCTGTTTATTGACACACTGGGATCCGCTTGAATATTAAAGGCCGCGAATCCCAATGAAAAACCTTTTTGCCGCCTCTCTGGGCCTTGCTTTGGCTTTTCTGCCAGGCAAAGCGTATTCACAGGAGTTTGACATCACGACCTTCGATCCCACTTCGGCGGGACGATGGTCGGAACTTGGTCGAACGACACTGATGGTTCCGAAGGTCCCCAACGGATCCATCAAACTCGATAACGCGGTGACCTCCGGCGAGTACGGCGGTTTCACCGGGGTCCCCGTCACGCCCGGCGTCAATGCCTGGATCCTGGATTTTCCCGGTGACCGTGTCTGGACCAACCCTGCCGATTCCAGCTTCACGTTTTACCTCGCCCACGACGATGATTTCTTCTACGTCGGAATCCAGGCCAAAGATGACGTGATCAACAGCGACAATCCCAATACAGCGTTTTGGAACGACGACGCCATTGAGATCGTGGTGGACGCGTTGAACGACCGGTTCGACAATAACACCGACAGCTCCAAGGATCCCGTCGGAGGACATAATTACGTCAATTACCAGGGCCGATTTTCGGCCTGGAACGAAGCCACCAACGAGAAGGCCAGTGAAACTTGGGCCAGCGCGGTGCCGTGGAAATACGGGCCGAACGACGATGTCTTCGGCGTCGGCAAGGCCGTGACCGGTGGTTGGGACATGGAGGTGCGTTTCAAGAAGCGCATGTTCGAGGATGCCACCGCCAAGAACAAACTGGTGAACGGCTACACCATGGGCTTCAACATCGGCATGGACGATGACGACAAGCAAGGTCAAGGGACCAATGGCGACAAGTCGCGCTCCCAGGATTTGGAACTGCAATACTTTTGGGCCAACCGCCAGCGTGTCAAAGGCTACAACGCGGAATATCTGGCCTCGCTCACGCCGGAAGATAAAGCCGCCCAAGTCTGGCGGGCCGATGCCGAGAATTTTCCTCTCACGATCGACAGCGCCGGGCGCCTGTCGCACGGCGGAACGGGTGAAATCATCTTTGGATTCGACGCTGACAAGCGGTCCAGCGGCAAGGTTCTCTTTATTTGCTCCAACTCGGATTCGCCGATCAACGCGGATGGAGCGTTGATCGCGTTGTTGCGCGCCAAAGGCTACACGGTCACGCTGTACGAGTCGGGCGGCCAACCGGACGCCTTGCGCCAGGCCGCGGCCGGCCAGGACGTCGTTTTGATTTCCGAAAGCATTGGTTCGGGCACCGTCCTTGAGCCCATTGGGGATCCCCCCGTGCAGAAGTTTATCCTACGCGACACCGACATTCCCGTCATTTCCTACGAGGCGTTCATGTGGGATAACGCGGAGTGGGTGGAGCACCCGGACGGGTTTGCGAACGAATTCTCCTTCTTCGGCAACACGGGCCGCACCGAGGATACCCAGCCGGCCGAACTGAAGGACCCGGCGGATTCCGTTCACATTCGCAGCGCCAGCCATCCCATTGCCGGCGGTCTGACGGGCAAGGTCAAGGTGTTCAACACCCCCTACAGCCTCAATTACGGACGGCCCTCGGCGGATGCCGACGTCGTGGCCAGCAGCCTGGCCAACGGAACCTATCCGACCCTCTTCGTTTATGAGAAGGGTGACAAACTCGTGGACGGCAGCGTGGCACCCAACAAGCGCATCGGATTGTTTTTGGGACAGGCAGCCAGCTTGACTGCGAACTGGGGCCCTGAATTGCGTTATCTCACGGAAGCAGGAAAAACCCTGATCTTGAATTCCGTCGATTACGCCGTTGGGAAGAAGGAGCAGCCCAAGCCGACGCTCTCCCTTGCTCGCGATGGGAAGGACGTGGTGCTGACCTATGCGGGAGGCACCCTGCAAAGCGCAGGAGCCGTGGACGGCCCCTGGACCAATGAAACCGGCCCGAGCCCGTTGAAGGTTTCAGCAGCCGCGGGCGCGAAGTTCTACCGCGTCCGGGGCAACTGATCCGGGACGCGAACTCTCTGACCGTACAACGACTCAAGCGCGGACGTTTTCGTCCGCGCTTTTTCGTGCTCTATCGGACATCTCAACTGCTGTGGTGAGCAAAAGAACTCCGCCGGGCCGAAGTGCGGAACGGTGAGTAACTTGAGCATCAAGTTAGTCGGGAGGATTATGGGTGACATTTTCTCCAGGTCAAAATCCCGGCGCGGGAAAATCGGAATTCATTGTTGCGCAATTCCTTATCCCGCGAGCGAAGCCGGCTTGAATCGAGATTACCGGCCCAGCTCGACGCGATCGACCACGGTCTTTTGCAGTCGCGTCAGGTCGCGGTCCACGGGTGTCACCGCCGCCGCGTCCAGGGTCTTCATGCGGCAGGTGTTGGGCTCGATCCATTTCCAGAGTTCGGCGTGGCCGTCGGCAAAGGAGAGGACTCCGCCGCAATTGTGGCGGGAAGCGGGCGCGTTTTGCCAGTAAGGCGTAGTGTCGAAGCAGCGGACCGCAAAAAAGCCGTCGTCGATTGTGTACGGGTTCTCGTCAATGAAGACCAGGGCGCGGGAAGGTCCGGGGGCCTGAATGTCGCTGAATTTTTTGTGAGCTTTCACTCGATCCTGTTGCACCCAGTCGGCGTTGCCGTTCATGTGCCCGCTCATCGAGTAGCTGCGGACGCGCTTCACCTTGCGCGCGCCGGTCGGCGGCCAGGGTTGATCCGCTGGACAAATGTAGATGTCCAGGGAGGTGTTGTATTTGTACAAGGCCCCGTTGGTGATGATGGTGATGTTGGTCTAATCGGGCGCGCCGGAGATGGTAAAGCGTGCGTCGATCCATGAATTGGGACTGCCGAGCTCGTTGGGGATCAGTTTTCCATTGTTGTCACCCTCGTACATAATCCAACAAAGCTGAAGCTGCTTGAGGTTGCTCAGGCACTTGATGCCTTGGGCCTTGGTCTTCGCCTTGCTCAAGGCCGGCGAAAGGGTTTCAGCAGATTCATAACATTCCACTCGTCATCGTTGTCCGAATTCCCGCAGCGCTTGCGAGCGCGTCAAAAGCCAGCTTGTCGAACGTCATGGCCAGGTTTGGGAACGGTCCAGTTTCAACCCATTTCGTCGAAAGGCGCAAGCTCGCAAACAGCAGTTCTCATTTTGCCTGGAACAAGGTGGGGCGCGCACTCCGCTGCGCGCCGAGACCGGCTGTTTCCAAGAGCGGCGCGCAGCGGAGTGCTGCGCCCTACCCGTCAAATGAGAATTGCAAGCTCGCACAATGTACCTTTCCGACGCCCAGTGCATCCATAGGTTGTCGGTGATGCGCGCCCCACCGCCGGACCGCGCCGTTCACGGTGCTTCAGACCACGCCAACCCGATCGCGCCGAGTCTCGCCAACCGCGCAGCCTGCCAACGGTGCATTCGGCCCCTTGCGCCAAACCAGCCGCCTCGAACGCGCCATGCCCGCTTTCATCCACACCTTGATGCGGCGTAAACGCCGCGCTCCGACAACTTGCGGATACACCGTCCGGCGCGCACTCTCAGCGAAGGTGGTTTCGAACCCAGGCCGCCAGCATCGGATCGCTCGACTTCTGTTTCTGGAGATTGAGGGAGCGTCCTGCTCCCGCGGCGGTAAAGGCATCCTCGATCCAACCTGTATTCATTCCATCGCCCAGTCCGTGGACCAGCAATGGGCGAGGTGCAGCCAAGGCCGCCGCGCCTGCGAAGCCGCCAAACCGGTTCAATCCCGGCGCGAAATACTCCGGAGCCAGCAACGCCCGGTCGTCGGATGGGTTCAGTCCCGAGGCTTCAGCCATCGTGGCATCGGCGGCGGGCGCCGCAAGCAGGGTCCACCAACCCGCCGTCCCCAATCCACAGAGCACCGCCTGATGGCCTGAGGAGATTTGCCGCGCGGTCCGGCACGCGGTGACGAGGTCTTGAACTCGCTCCTGCATGTCCGTGCGGTTATAGACCGTGAAGTAATTCTTGAACGCATTACGCTTGGAGACCGCCCCAGCATCCCAGTTCTCGCCCGTTTGAAACACATCCACCAGCAGCACAGTTAATCCCTCGTTGAGAAAGGCCGAAGCAGCACCGCGCGGGAGGCCCAAGGTGTCGCGGAAAGCCCGGCGTCCATCGGGGTGAACCAAAACGACGGTGGTCTTGGTGCGAGGTTGCGCGGGCGCCAGCAAGGTGGCGGCGAGTCGATCCCCCGCCCCGGCCCGTCCAAACACCAGTTCCGTTTCACTGAATCCGCCCTGTTCGCGCCGGGTTCCCAATTCCACCAGGACTTTCACGTCGGAAGCGTCCAATTGAAGCGCGTGGCGCCAGTGGGGTTGCAAGACCGATTTCATTTTCGCGGAGCCCGCCGGGTCATGAGGACGCAGGGCCGCCAAGCTTCCTTTGGCGTAATTGACCCAGGAAGATGCGAGACCGGCTTCGTTCAGGGCATCGGACGGTGGTTTTCCACCACCCCAGACGAGCAGATCGGCATCGCGTTCTTTTCGAAACGGAGGTTCTGAAATGGGATCCGGACTCGGAGTGCTTTGAAGCCAGTGGTTGAACCAGCCATAGACCGTTTCCCGGGTTGTCCGGTTGTAATTGTGGGGAAAGTCGAAGCGGGCGTGGGCGAACGAATCGCGGGCGCCAAGCAGTCTGTAGATCGACTCGATGGCGGGCCCCTCGACCCAGGGCATGGCCTTGGTCCAGTCACCGGTTGCGGCGACGATGACTTGAGGGCGTGGAGCGGGAAGGGCGGCGATCTCCATGTTCGAATGTTTGACGCGCAGTCCTGGAGCGTTCTCGCAAAGGCAGCCGCCTTGCATGGAGTGAGACACCATCACGATGGGGGCCTGGGCGGCGAGGCGGTCATCGATGGCTCCCAGCATGAAAGTCTGGGTTCCCCCTCCCGATTCCCCGGTGCAGGCGAGTCGCTTGACATCGGAATCGGGCAAGGCGGCGAGGAAGTCGAGGGCTCTCACGCTGTTCCAGGTTTGCAATCCCATGAGACTGACGCTCCAAAGCTGGTTCGTCGGGTCTGAAGCGTAAGTATGCGGCACTTGTTGGGTGTCGTTGTAACCCGTCATGTCGTAGGAGAACGCGATCATACCCTGGCGGGCGAAGGAGATGCACCGTCCGGCGATGCTCCCGGTCTCCTCGTCCGCCATGCGCCCGTTCCTCCAATGGCCATGTGGATTCAAAATGGCTGGAAATGGACCCGCGCCCTTGCCCCGGGGGCGGTAGAGATTGCCCGCGAGGTAAAATCCCGGCCACGTCTTGATGGCGACTTTTTCGACGGTGTAGCCATCGCGTTCCACGCAGTCCGAGATGCGGAATTGGACCTGGCCACGTTCCGGCATGGGCCAAAGGCCGCAACTCACGAGAATGTTCTCGCGCAAGTCGGAGGCCATTTGGGTCCAGGCCGCCTTGTTGGCCACGGCTGGAAACACGCGGGGTGCGTTGAGATCCTTGACCGCCGCTGCCCTGAGATCCTTGGGAGGAAGCGTCTGTGCCTCTGCAGGAAGAATCCAGCAAGGCAAACAGACCGAAATCAGCGCGAGCAAGGTCGAGTGCGAAAGAACATTGGGCGAACGGGAGGGAGGGCAGAAACGAGGAGTCATAGGCGTGAAGCTGGGGTGGACAAGCTTTTGGCATGACTTCCCGAACGCTGCAAGCTTGCTGATCGGATGCACCCCGTGCATCCCGATGTTGTTGGTGATGCGCGCCGCAGTGCCGGGGCGCGGCGTTCACGCCGCCTCAGGGCCTGTCGTCAAAGGGGCAGGACAGTTTCAACGGGCAGGGGTGCCGCCAGGGCGAAGGCATTCACCCAGGGCGGGCCATGGATCGGGAGGAGATCGCCGCGGTCGATGGGCGCGAGCGGAAGCGCCGTGAGCGGCGCGCCCCGACACCTTGCGGTTGCACCGGGATCAAGGCGTGAATCCTGGCCCACGGGAGATGGAAAAGGACCGAGTGCTCATGCCTTCTCGAGATGCGAAAGTACGACTCTGATGGCGAGGTTGAAGGTCGACAAGACTTGCCCTCATCCGCGGAGAAGAGATCGGCTACCTTGAACTTCAGGTGTGAACACGGATCTGGAGGGCCTTCGTGCCTACCTCCGTTTTCACGATCAGGGGATCGGCACGTGGACCGCGCGGAACTGGCGCTCCGACTTCGGGAGGTTTTCACAACGCTTGCCTTGCACTCGCTGACCCCCGTCGTCGCTCAGGACGATGAGCGAACGGGAATTCGAACCTTGGACGACGATGGCCTCCGGATTGAGGCCTTGGAACCGGTTTTCCTTCCGATGCTGCGGAGCATCCGCGCCTCCTTTCCAAGTGTAAAGCCGGGTGGATCCGGGTCCGGCGCTTGGCCCGGCCAAGATCCAATAGGTGGTTCCGTCAAAGGCCATGTCTCGCAAGCCCAAGCCCCCTAATGGCAGTCGCACGGGATCGGCAAAGCGGGGCGGTTGTCCTTGGACGACCTGCTCGGGATTGAGCAAGGGCACCAGCAAAGCGAGACCCCCGGGAATCGGATTGCGCAGGCCGATCCAGACACCACCGCCAACGCGCGGGCAGAGCGACTCGATATTGAGTCCGCCCTCCGCCTTGGGAGGCAGCCGTCCGGCTTCGCCTAGGCGGGCGAAGGCCAAGGGGGGGAGGCGGTCGAGGTCGGTAAGAAGATTCCGATAAGGTTCGCCGTGAATTTCCAGGTGAGGCTTCCCTTTGCGACTCCGAATGGCGGTGGCGAAGAACACGTGCCTTCCGGGTCGAAGTTCGCCGTCCTTGTTCCGCCCGTGCGAGCCGATCCAAAAGATGAGATTGCCCACGCGCGCTGCGCCTTCGAGGTCCGATTCCACGGACTTCTTCTCGGCTTTCAATTCCTTGTCGAAATTCCAGGTGTCGATCGGTTGGCCGCCCTGGGTGGAGTGGTACAGTCGAAGCCGGTTATCCTCGTCATCGGCGACGACGAAATGTTCATCATCCAGCATGACGGCGGCTGAGCTGCCACAACATCCCAGGAACGGTTCGCCGGCATGGAGGCGAAGGAGGATCAGCAGGCATCCCACGGCCGCGACCGATCCGAGGGCCCGTGCGATTCGGACCGTGTCGTGGATCATTGCCATTCGCGGTATCGTTGGGCGATGGGGATGCGCCGGCCCATGCCAAAGGCTTTTGTGGTGACCTTGAGTCCCGGCGCCGCCTGGCGGCGTTTATACTCGCTCATGTCGATCAGACGAACAACTTGGCGCACGGCTTCAATCGAGTGGCCCTGTGCGGCAATGAACTGCGACGAGCGTCCTTCCACCACGTAGGCTTCAAGAATGGCGTCCAGTGTTTCGTACGGCGGGAGGCTGTCTTGATCGGTCTGATTGGGGCGCAACTCGGCGCTGGGGGGCTTGGTCACGGAGGCTTCGGGAATGATCACGCGCTCTCGATTGATCCAACGCGCCAGGCGATACACCAGTGTTTTGGGTACGTCGCTGATCACCGCGAGCCCCCCGCACATGTCCCCGTAGAGCGTGCAATAACCCACCGCCATCTCGCTCTTGTTCCCGGTCGTCAAAAGCAACGAGCCGAACTTGTTGGACAGCGCCATCAAAGTGACCCCGCGCAGGCGCGCTTGAATATTTTCCTCGGTGGTATCTTCCGGCCGATCTCCGAACACGTCCCTTAACTGCCCCTTCACGGACTCGAAGGGAGGCTGAATCGGAATCACCTCATAACGAATTCCAAGCCGCTGGGCGAGTTCCCTCGCGTCGTCCAGGCTCCCTTGCGAGGAATAACGCGAGGGTAGTGACACTCCCAGAACCTGTTCCGGTCCCAGTGCCTCGGCGGCCAGAGACGCCACGAGCGCGCTGTCGATGCCGCCACTCAGTCCCAGAACCACCGACTTGAAGCCGCACTTGCGCACGTAATCGCGGAGGCCCAGCACCAGGGCCCGGCACACCGCCTCTTCGTCCGACATCGACGAGGTCCCGGATCCTTCCCCGGCTTCGGTGGATGCGACGATCAGGTCTTCCTCGAATGCGCGGCCTGCGGCGAGGATACGCCCTTGGCCGTTGAGCAGCAGGCTTTGCCCGTCGAAGACAAGTTCGTCATTGCCGCCCACCAGATTGCAGTAGGCGAGCGGGCAGGCCATCTTAACGGCTAATTCGGACAGCATGCGCCGGCGGGTTCGTTCCTTGCCAAGGTGCCAGGGTGAAGCCGAGAGATTGACCAGGATATCGATGCCCTGCGCTCGGAGGTCGAAGGCGGGGTTGGCGCAGTAACGGCGTTCGGGCCAGAAATCCTCGTCGTTCCAGAGATCCTCACAGATCGTGACGCCGAGGCGACGCCCTGCGGCGAGCAACACCGGGTTGGTTTCGGCGGGTTCGAAATAGCGGTCCTCGTCGAACACATCGTAGGTCGGCAGCAGGGTTTTGTGTCGAACCTCCTGAATCCGGCCTTGATGGAGGAGGGCGGCCGCGTTGGCGACAGACCGGCCTGGACGGCGTTCGCTTCGGGCGGCGAATCCCACCAGGGCAGGGGGACCTTGAAGTTGGCCGGCCAAGTTTTTGAGGCAGCCGAGGTTTGCTTCAACAAACGACTCGCGAAGCAGGAGGTCGCGGGGTGGATACCCGGCCAGGGTCAACTCGGGCAGGACCACCAATTCCGCGCCCTCAGCCGCGGCTCGCCGATAAGCGTCGAGGGTTTTCTCGGTGTTGCCAGGGAAGTCTCCGACGGTGGTGTTTATCTGCGCCAGGGCGATCTTCATGCGAGACTTCTCCTCGGCACCGGCAAATTAAGGATTGCGGAAAAACGTCTCCCGAAGACTGCCTCGTTCCGTGCGAATGACCACGTTCGTCGTGATGCCATTGCGGGCGAACCAGCCTCGAGGCACCTCCAACACGTACTGGATCTGGTCCGATCCCGCCTGGATGGATGACTCGTTCAACGGCTTCATGTCATGGATCTCAAGGATCATTCCCTCCGGGTCGACGTAGGCGCCGTCCAGGGGGACATAGGTATTCTTCATCCAAAATGCCGCCCGAGTTCGCTCGGGAAAAACGAACAGCATGCCTTCGCCGTCCGCCATGTTGGTGCGGAACATCATGCCCGCCGCCCATTGCTTCGGAGTCAGGGCGAGCTCCGCGGTGACTTCCTTGGGCCCCATCCATAACTTGAGCGTGGGTAACTTGGGCTGGGCCTTGCCTGGGAGAGGGATGCCGTCGGCTGTGGTCTGAACGTTGGTGGCGGCCGAGGCCATCGGGCCGCTGGTGGAAGCTGGGTTGGCGGAATTGGGAGCGGAGCTGGGACCGCATCCGGCCAGCAGGATGGGAAGCAACCCGAGGAGCAATGGCCGCAATCGAAATGTCACCACCGCATCGTGGGAGATGCCCGGGCGCGTTTCAAGGTTCAACCTTGAGGCAAGTATTGTGCCGTGTATCCCGATGTTGTTGGTAGGGCGGGCCTGTCCCAGCCCGCCGCCCACGGGATGCGAAACATCATGCTCCGGCGGCGCGCCGGGACGGACGCGCCCTACCTGCATCACCGGCAACATCGGGATGCACCGAGTAATCTGCTTCGAGCGCTTGCCGGATTTCCTGGAGGAGGCATGATGATCGGACTTGCCGATGCGTTCTCAACGTTCGTCAACAAGGTCCAAGCTCATGTTCCTCACCGGGACGGTGGTGCTGCTTGCCCTGATCGCATGGATGATCACCATGCAGGATCCGGCGTGGATTGCGGGAGAGGGATCGATTGAGCCAGGAATCCCCCGCGTTCCGCCAACACGACTCACCTCCTCCAACGCGCCTCCCCCAGGCCCGAGTGCGGGTCCGATCGCTTCCCCACAGACGAATGCGGCGGCAACTTCCCAAGTGCAGGTGGGACTTCATCCCATTGATCCATCTCGGAGTCCTTCTCCTCCGGCACGGACCCCGCTGGAGAAGACCTCCGAGGTTCTGCCTTCATTCCAAGCCGACCCGCGATTTGTTTTGACGAATGCGGCCATCCCCGGAACGTCCGCCGCCACTCTCGGGAACCTTTCCGCCTCTTCCAACCTGTCATGGCGTCCGTCGGTGTCGTCTTTGCTGTCCACCGGCTTTCCTCGACCGGCGGCCAGCCCGTTCGAAATCCAGGTGGCGTTGGCCCGCCTCGGGTTTTCGCCCGGGTCCATCGATGGAGTGTGGGGGGGCCAGACCCGCGCCGCGCTGATCGCGTGGCAATCCCGGGAAGGAATTCCCCCGACCGGGCAGATGGATGCGGCCACGCGCGCTCGTTTGACGTTGAGCCATGCCGTGGAGGAACTCTACACGATTTCGTCCAACGACCTTGCGGATCTGCAACCCACAAGCCCCACTTGGCTGGGGAAATCTCAGCAAACTTCGCTGGGTTATGAAACGATCCTGGAATCGCTGGCCGAACGCCGGCTTGCGAGTCCCGCCCTGCTGCAGCGGATGAATCCAGGAACCGACTGGGCTCAGTTGACTTTGGGCGGCGTTGTGGCTTTGCCAAGCGTCGCGATTCCCGCGGCAACCCTTCCCGCAGTCTCGATCCGCATTCGACTTGGATCGAGATCGCTGGCGGCCTTTGACGCTTCGGAGCGTTTGATCGCCCACTATCCGTGCAGCATCGCCCGAAAGGTGGAGAAGCGTCCGCTGGGCCGCCTGTACGTGCTCAACATCGCGGTTCCTCCTAACTACACCTTCGACCCGGAAAACTTTCCCGAGTCGGCGGAGGCGCGCGCCTTGGGACGGAAGCTGACCCTCCCGCCCGGCCCCAACAATCCCGTCGGCACGGCCTGGATTGGATTGGACCGTCCCGGCTACGGCATTCATGGCACGCCCCGGCCGGAGGAAGTGGGTCGAACGGAAAGTCACGGATGCTTCCGGCTGGCGAATTGGAATGCCGAGCATCTGGCAAGGCTGGTGCGGTCGGGAATTCCGGTGGAGGTGGAGCCTTGAGTTCGAAGTTTGCGTTTCGGCTTTTGAGTGAGGATTCCCGCCGCCCGCTCCCCTCGAAGATCATCATCGGCGAGCACGAGACCGAGACCGCCGTTCACGTCGTCTTGAAGGCCCTGGCCTATCTTTTTTTCTACAGGGATCGAATTCAGGTTGAAACTGACTTGCACCTGGATTCGGTTCCATTCGTGCCGGATCTGGCGCAATTGGACTACACGATGCGACCCGCTTTGTGGGTCGAATGTGGCGAATGCAGTGTGGCCAAGTTGAACAAACTGGCGACGAAACTGCCCGAAGCCGAGATCTGGGTTGTGAGGCCATCGAGAGCCGACGGAGATCAGTTGCTTCTCGCCATGAAACGAGCGGAGTTGCGGCAGGGCCGTTACCACGTGCTGGCCCTGGAGACGGAAGGTTTCAACGAAATCCTCGGCCTGCTCCAACCCCGCAACGAGGTGCGTTGGTATCGCCTGCAAATGGACCCGCCGGTCATGCAGTTTGATTTCAACGGGCTTTGGTTTGAACTGCCGTTCGACATCCTCGAATGGTGAATTCACGCGACCCCAGGCCCCAATGGCTTCTCCCGTGTATCCCGATGTTGTTGGTAGGGCGGGCCTGTCCCAGCCCGCCGCCCACTGGATGCAAAACATCACGCTCCGGCGGCGCGCCGGGACGGACGCGCCCTACCGGCATCACCGGCAACATCGGGAGGCACCGTGGCTTCTCTCCAGTCAGAGAAGCCGCTTGCAAAAGTGGATTCGATTTTTAGTTTCCACGCATGCCGCAAGCATTAACTCCGCAGCCCCACCCGCCGCAACCTCTCTCGAGCGCGGAATTTGTGTTCCGCCACATCGGACCACGGCCCGACGAAATCCATGCCATGCTGGGAACTCTGGGGCTGGCGTCCTTGGACGCCTTGACCCGGGCCACGGTTCCCGCGGATATCCGGCTCGATCGTCCGCTGCACTTGCCTGCCCCTTGCACCGAAGCCGAGGCGCTGAGGCGGCTGCGGGCACTGGCGGATTCGAATCGAGTCCATCGCTCCTTTATGGGCATGGGCTATTCCGAATGTCTCACCCCTTCCGTGATCCAGAGAAACATTTTGGAGAATCCGGGGTGGTACACCCAATACACGCCCTATCAAGCCGAGATTTCGCAAGGGCGGCTGGAAGGGTTGCTCAACTTCCAAACCCTGGTGGCCGAGCTCACCGGGTTGGATGTCGCCAACGCTTCCATGCTCGACGAGTCCACCGCGGCCGCCGAAGCCATGATGATGTTCCACCGGCTGAAGCAGGGCGAGGGCCGAAACTGTTTCCTGATCGCCGACGACTGTCATCCGCAGACCATCGAAGTGGTGCAGACCCGCGCCCGCGCGCTGGGCATTGAAACCCGCGTCGAGGCCACCGGCGCCATGCCCTTCGGTCCGGACGTTTTCGGGGTCCTCTTGCAATACCCCAACACGTACGGCGCGATTCACGATTATGCCCCGCTGGCTCAACATGCTCACTTGAGCGGCGCCTTGGTGGCCGTCGCGGCCGACCTGCTTGCCCTCGCGATCCTCAAGCCTCCGGGCGAATTCGGAGCGGATGCCGCCATCGGCAGCGCCCAACGATTCGGCGTTCCGCTGAGTTTTGGCGGGCCCCATGCCGCGTTCTTTGCCACGCGAGACACGTTCAAGCGCCAGTTGCCCGGACGCTTGGTGGGTGTTTCCAAAGACTCCCGGGGCAAACCCGCGCTGCGTCTCTCGCTGGGCACCCGCGAACAGCATATCCGCCGCGAGAAGGCCACGAGCAACATCTGCACGGCCCAAGCCTTGCTCGCCAACATGGCCTCCGCCTACGCGGTGTATCACGGTCCGGAAGGCTTGCGCGGCATCGCCCTTGAATTGCGCTCGCTGGCGCAAGCCCTCGCCGAGGGCGCTCGTCAACTCGGCCTGCGAGTCGAAGGTTGTCCACGATTCGACACCGTGAGGATCGAGCATCCGGATGCGGCGGCGGTGCTGCGACGCGCGGCTGACGCCCAATGCAATCTCCGGCTCATCCACACTGGCTCGCTTGGAATCAGTTTGGGCGAAGGGACGACCCCGTCCGATCTGGAAACGTTGCTGGGTGTCCTCCACGGAGAGTCCCGGCTTCCTTTTCAAATTCAGGAACTCGTCAAGAGAGCGCGGTCGGAGAATCCCTGGCCCGAGTCCCTGGTCCGGCAGTCCCCGTTCCTCACGCACCCTGTTTTTCATCGGCACCGTTCGGAGACCGAGATGCTTCGCTATTTGAAACGCCTTGAGGCCCGTGATTTGTCGATGACCACTTCGATGATCCCACTGGGTTCATGCACGATGAAGCTGAACGCCACGACCGAAATGATGCCGGTCACATGGCCGGGCTTCTCCCAGCTTCATCCCTTTGCTCCCGCGGACCAGACCCGGGGTTACCGAGAGCTTTTTGAAAATCTGAGCGCCTGGCTGTCCGAGATTACCGGGTTTCCCGCCATTTCTTTGCAACCCAACGCCGGATCGCAAGGCGAATATGCCGGACTGCTGGCGGTTCGGGAATGGCATCGAAACCGGGGGGAACCGCATCGCACCGTGTGTTTGATTCCGCTCTCGGCCCACGGGACAAACCCGGCAAGCGCGGTCATGGCCGGTTTTCGCGTGGTGCCGGTGGCTTGTGACGTGCAGGGCAACATCGACCTGCTCGACCTTCGCGCCAAGGCGGGCCAGCACGCCGCACAACTCGGTGCGATCATGGTGACGTATCCCTCCACCCATGGAGTTTTCGAAACCACCATGCGCGAGCTCTGTGAGATCGTCCACCAGCACGGTGGCCAGGTTTATCTCGATGGGGCCAACCTGAACGCCCAGGTGGGGTTGTGCCGGCCGGCGGACATGGGCGCCGACGTTTGCCATCTGAATTTGCACAAGACCTTTTGTATTCCGCACGGTGGGGGCGGACCCGGCATGGGGCCGATCGGAGTGGCCCGTCATCTGGCTCCTTTCTTGCCCGGCCACACCGTGGTGGCCCCGGACGAGATGGCGCGGGGCGGCGCGGTCTCGGCGGCTCCTTGGGGCAGCGCCAGTCTGTTGCCGATCTCCTGGTCTTACATCGCCATGATGGGTGCGGAGGGGCTTCGGCAAGCCACCCAGGTTGCCATCCTCAACGCCAACTACATCGCCCATCGCCTCAAGGATCATTTCCCGGTGCTGTATGCCGGGCCGGGAGGCTGGGTGGCTCACGAGTGCATTCTCGATCTGCGTCCCTTCAAGAGCGTGACGGTCGAGGACGTCGCCAAGCGGTTGATGGATTACGGCTTTCATGCGCCAACCATCTCCTGGCCTGTCGCCGGGACCATGATGATTGAGCCGACGGAAAGTGAGCCGAGAGAGGAACTTGACCGTTTCTGCGATTCCCTCATCGCGATTCGCGCGGAAATTGAGGAGATCGAAACCGGGAAGTCGGATCCCGCTGATAATGTGTTGAAGAACGCCCCCCACACCGCGGACATGATCGCCGCGGAAACGTGGAATCATCCGTATTCGCGCATGCGAGCCGCGTATCCGAAGCCTTGGCTGCTCGAATTCAAATACTGGCCGCCCGTGGGGCGGGTGGACAACGTCTTTGGCGATCGCAACCTCGTTTGCACCTGCGCCGGCATGGAAGCCTACGGCGCCTGATTACTCTCCGTCCCAGCCCCTCCGGCTGTGGAAGGCCCACCAGTCATATTCTTTCGGATTGCGTTTCTCGTAGGCCGCATGGTTGTCGGCATAAACGAGATTGAGCCCGCCGCGATGGGCGGAACGATGGGCGTTCCAATAGGGCATTTCCCAGAAAAGCACCGCCGTGCTTGAATTGCTGATTTGATTCGAGGGCCGCCCGCTGATCGGCATTCGTTCCTCGTAGCTCCCGTTGGCCTTCAGATAAATGTGGTTCCAGACATAAGTGACGTGATCGTTGCCTTTGAGCAGGTTCGCAAACAGTGGAACCTCAGGTTCCTTGGTCTTGATGCCGGAGGGGCAAGTGTAAAGATTCTTGCCGGGATTGGTGGTTTTCGCCGTGGAGGTCGTGTTCGTGGGTTTGTTGGCGTTTTTGCCCACATAAGGCTCCAGCAACTCGGGCATCCAGACCGGGTCGGTGCGCTTCGCGAAACCTTCTCCCCACGCCCGACCCCAGTTCTTGGGAAGCGGGAGCTTCTCGGCGTAATCGGGCGAATACATGGCGATCGCCAGACCCAACTGCTTCATGTTGTTCAAGCAGTAGGTTTGTTCGCCGCGCATCTTGGCCCGGCTCAACGCCGGCAGAATCATACCGGCCAAGATCGCGATGATGGCGATGACCACCAAAAGCTCAATCAGGGTAAAAGCAAGCCTCGCAGGACGAAGTCCGCTCGAGAAAGAAAGGCAATTTCTCATGGTGCAAAAAGGAGGGGTGAAAGACATGGCTAAGGTAACCACCCTCCATCGCAAAACAAGTCCGTCCGACCACTTTTCACACCCGGCCGGCCGCGCTCACGCATCGTGAAGCGTCTTCAAAAAAGGGCCTGAGTTCAACAACACGAGGGAAGCCCGGCGGATCGATCCAGAAGAGGGTTCCACCAGCGACAATCGAAGTCTTATGCCCTCGCCATCCTCATCATCTCCTCCGCGAAACCCGACGCACGCGGCCTCTCCCTCGTCACGTCGCAAGCTTGGCCGCGTCACGAAATCGAAAACCGCATCCGAAGCACGTGGGCGCTTCATCAAATGGTTTCGCGAGATCGGAATCGAGGACGTTCCGTTGGTGGGCGGCAAGAACGCGTCCCTGGGCGAAATGTTCCGCGAACTGACCGGCAAGGGAGTGAAGGTTCCAGACGGCTTCGCCGTGACCGCGGAGGGGTTTCGTTACTTTCTCCGCCAGTCCGAACTGGACACGAAGATCCGGGAAATCCTCAAAGGCCTCGACACCCGCGACATGGAAAACCTTCGCCAGCGGGGCGCACGCGTTCGCCACGCCTTACTCGCCGCCTCGCTTCCCCCCGACCTCGAAGCGGAGATCACGTCCGCCTACGACCGTTGGCATGCCTCCTCGTCGCAACCGGCGGACGTGGCGGTGCGCAGCAGTGCCACCGCGGAGGATCTGCCCGACGCCAGCGTGGCCGGACAACATGAGACCTATCTCAACGTCTGCGGGCATCGCGCTCTCCTGGATTGTTGCAAGCGCAGCTTTGCCTCGCTCTTTACCGATCGGGCCATCTCTTATCGCACGGACAAGGGATTCGATCATTTCCAGGTCGCCTTATCCATCGGGGTGCAGCGCATGGTGCGTTCCGATCTGGCTTCGAGTGGAGTGATCTTCACTCTCGACACTGAGACCGGCTTTCGCGACGTCGTACTCATCAACGCCGCCTATGGCCTCGGAGAGAATGTGGTTCAAGGCTCGGTGAATGCCGACGAGTATTGCGTCTTCAAGCCGACCCTCAGGACCGGGCATCGGCCCATCCTGCAAAAGATACTGGGCACCAAGGAATTCAAGCTGATTTACGAAATCGGCGGAGGGAAAATGGTGAAGAATGTGCCGGTGCCACCCGGCGACCGGGCGAAATTCGCGATCGAAGAGGACGAGATCCTTCAACTTGCGCGTTGGGCGTGTCTCATCGAGGACCACTATTCTGCCAAGCGCGGTCGTCCCACGCCGATGGACATCGAGTGGGCCAAGGACGGCCACACCGGCGAGTTGTTCATTGTGCAAGCACGGCCTGAGACCGTGCAATCGCGCAAGGCACCGGAGAGCATCGAGACCTATTGGCTGAAGCAACGAGGTCCCGTGCTCGTGACCGGGCGCAGCGTGGGCGAGAAAATCGCGTGGGGTCCAGTGCGGGTCATTCCCAGCGCGCAGTTCATTGGTCAATTCAAGACCGGCGAAGTCCTGGTGACGGACAAGACGGATCCGGATTGGGAGCCGATCATGAAGAAGGCCGCCGCCATTGTGACCAACCGGGGCGGGCGAACTTGCCACGCGGCCATTGTCAGCCGCGAACTCGGCGTGCCCGCCATCGTGGGCAGCGAACACGGGACGGAAGTGCTCAAGGATGGCATGATGGTCACGGTGAGTTGCGCCGAAGGCGAGACGGGTTTCGTCTATGGCGGGAAGCTGGGTTTCGAAGTGAGCCGAACGTCCCTCCGGCATCTCCCCCGTCCCCGAACCCAAATCATGATGAACGTGGCCAATCCCGCGGAGGCCTTCTCGCTCTCGTTCATTCCAAACGATGGCGTCGGCCTCGCCCGCGAGGAATTCATCATCGCCAACTCCATCAAGGTGCATCCGCTCGCCCTCGTCAACTTTGACACCCTCGAAGCGGGCCCCGTCAAAGATCAGATTCGGCAACTGACTCGCGCCTATGCGGACAAGCCGCAGTACTTTGTGGATCAACTCGCCCAAGGGGTGGCGATGATCGCCGCCGCGTTTTACCCCAAGGATGTGATTCTGCGGTTGAGCGACTTCAAGACCCATGAATACGCCAATCTCGTGGGCGGACTTGCATTCGAGCCCGTCGAGGAGAATCCGATGATCGGTTTCCGCGGCGCGAGCCGTTACGATCATCCGCGTTATCAGGCCGGGTTTGCGCTGGAATGCCGCGCGGTGAAGAAGGTCCGCGAGCAAATGGGCCTCACCAATCTCAAGCTGATGGTGCCCTTCTGCCGCACGGTCGAGGAAGGACGCCGCGGCTGGTCTGCGACACGGAAGGCGCACGCTAGGATGACTCCTTTTTTCCGGTCCATCCCGTGCCCTCTTCGCCGACCCAAAAGAATCAGCCCACCCACTGCGCCAGGGCGAGAACGCACAGCAGGGCGGCGACCGAGATGATGGTTTCCAGGACGGTCCAGCTCTTCAAGGTCTGGCTCACGCTCAGACCGAGGTACTCTTTCACAAACCAGAAACCGCCATCGTTCAGGTGGGACAGAATCAATGACCCCGCCCCCATCGAAATCACGAGCAACTCCTTGTTCAAACCCGGTGCCGCTTGCACCACCGGCGCAAGGATCGCCGCCGCCAGCGTGATGGCCACGGTGGCCGATCCCACGGCGATGCGAATGGCCGCCGCCACGATCCAGCCGAGCAGTAGTGGCGAAATCGCCGCCTGCTGCGCCAAGTCGGCCACCACTTTCGAGGCGCCGCTGGCGTCCAGTACCTTGCTCAATCCACCTCCCGCTCCCACCACCAGGAAGATGCTCGCCGCCGGTCCCACACTCCCCTCCAAGATGGCCAGGATCCGCTCCTTCGAAAAACCGCACCGCCGCCCCAGGAGCTCCATCGCCACCAACACCGAAGCGGTCATGGCTACCAGCGGGCTCGACACAAAATCGAGCGTTGCTCGCCAGGGATGTCCTTTCGCCAGGAAGACCGTCCCCAAGGTTCCCAGCAGCATCAATCCGATGGGCATCAGGATCATTCCCGCCGCGGAGGCAAAACTTGGCGGGTGCGCCACGGGTTCCTGAGGCTGTGCCTCGGTGCCGGCCACCGCCGAGACTTCAGTGTCCAAACCCAGTCGCGGCGCAATCCACTTCAAGTAAACGGGACCGGCCAGGGCCGCGGCTGGAAGGCCGACCAGAACGGAATAGAAAATGGTGCGCCCAATGTCCGCTCCAAACCGGTCAATGGCCACCATGGGTCCGGGATGGGGGGGGACCAACCCGTGCGAGGCCGACAACCCGGCGACCACCGGCAGTCCGAGCCAGCCCAACTGCCGCCGGGTCTCGGCGGACAGCGACTTCAGAATCGGAATCAACAGCACCAAGCCCACGCCGAAAAACACGGGGAGCCCGACGATGAAAGCCACGAGGGTCAGAGACCAGGGAAGGTAGTTTTTTCCCAGGACGCCGATGAGCCGGTTCGCCACGATTTCCGCACCTCCCGACTCAGCCAGCAGTTTGCCGAGCATGGTTCCCAACCCCACCACCACCGCGATGAATCCCAGCGTGGCGCCCACCCCTTCCTGAAAGGATTTCGCGATATTGGCCATCGGCATGCCGGAGCCGAGTCCCACCACCACCGCCGCGAGAATGATGCCGAGGAAAGCGTGGAGTTTCCATCGTCCGACCAAGGCGACCAATCCGACCACGGCCACCACGACCCAGAGGAGGATTTGCAGTTGAGGTTCGGCAGGCATGGGGAACTCGGCAAGGTTGGAGTGGTTAGAAGAGGCTGATTGTGGTAACCCATCGCCCATGAAAACCGATCGAGAGGATTCCTGGTTTCCCGGCGCGAGCATCGCCCTGGCGGCGCTGCTGCTCTTGCTGGCCCCGGGCTGTGCCCACTCCCCTCCCGGAGCCCAGAAGCCGTCCAACGGCTCGAGTCTCGCGGGCTGGCGCGGGCCGCACGGGGCTTGGCGCACCTCGGGCGGAGTCAAACTCGATCCCATCGACGCCAAACTTTTTGCCATCCGGCCCGGCGAGGGCCTGCTGGTCAACGGGGACCGGGGGCGCACCGTGAATCTGGTCAGCGACCTGGAGCATGGCGACGTGGAAGCGCATATCGAGTTTTGCGTCCCGAAGCAATCGAACTCCGGAGTTTATTTTCAGGGGCGTTATGAAATTCAAGTGCTCGACAGCTGGGGCGTGAAGGCGGCGAAATCCTCGGACTGCGGCGGGATTTATGAGCGGTGGGCGAATGGCAAGGGGTACGAGGGCCACGCGCCGCGTGTCAACGCAAGCCGGGCGCCGGGGGCATGGCAATCGTTCGACGTCGTCTTTCGCGCACCGCGGTTCGACGCCCAAGGCAGGAAGATCGAGAACGCGCGCTTCGTCCAAGTGCTTCACAACGGCATCCTCGTTCATCGCAACGTCGAACTGAGCGGTCCGACCCGGTCCGCAACTTTCGAGCATGACGAGAAACCACGGGGGCCCCTGATGCTTCAAGGCGACCACGGACCCGTCGCCTATCGCAACCTCTGGCTGCGTCCCGTGCGCCTCCCTTGAAGACCGGACGCTGGCACGGAGCGTGTCTGGCCCTGGTGTTGGCGGGATGCGCCCTGCCTTCCGTCCGGCCCGATCGACCGCTCTTCAACGGGCGCGACTTGTCGGGGTTCTACACCTGGCTGGTGGACACGCGCCAGGAGGATCCTCGTCGCGTTTTCACCGTGATGGACCGCGCCATTCGGATTTCCGGCGACGGGCTGGGTTATCTGGCGACACGCGAGGAGTATGAGAATTACCGGCTGCGCCTGGAATTCAAATGGGGACGGACGAACACGGCGTGGGGTGGCCGGACTGGCAAAGCAAGAGATTCGGGCGTGTTTCTGCATGCCACGGGTTCCGATGGCAACAGCTTTGATGGCCAAGGCGCCTTCATGGCCGCCATCGAATGCAATGTCTTCCAGGGTGCCACCGGCGACTTTCTCCTCATCCGGGGCCACGATCACGAACCCATTCACCCGCGACTTCGATATCGCGCGAGCCATCAGGCCGACGCGGAGGGCTGGCGAGGATATGATCCGCGGGGAGAACCACGGAGCTTGGAACGCTGGGGCCGGGTGAACTGGCTCGCGAAGGATCCGCGCTGGCGGGGCGAGTTCGATTTTCGAGGGAGGGCGGACGTGGAGTTTCCCGCGGGTCAATGGAACGAACTGGAGTGCCGATGCGAGGGAGACCGGATCGAGATTTGGTTGAACGGGGTCAAGGTCAACGAAGCTCGGGAAGTCTGGCCGCGACGAGGCAAGATTCTGCTGCAATGCGAGGGTTCCGAGGTGTTTTATCGCAACATCCGGCTCGAAAATCGGTAGAGACAATTCCGGCACCAAGCCTTAACGTCTCCAGGAGCGCCACGGGGAAATGCTCCCGGGGCGGCAATGATCGAAACGACAACGCAGGTATGAGAACGAGCAACGCGGCGGCCCGGAGAGGCGTTCTGGGCGGGGGGAATTGGATTATCGACCAGGTCAAGCTCATCGACGTTTATCCCCAGCCCGAGCAATTGGCCAATATCCAGGGCGAAGCCCAAGGCACCGGAGGCGCCCCTTACAACGTGCTCATCGATTTGGCCAAGATGGGTTGCGGTTTTCCGCTCTACGCCGCGGGGCTGGTCGGCAAGGACACCCTCGGAGCGCAAATCCTGGCTGATTGCCAGGCACACAAGGTCGATACCCGGCACCTCGCCACGACCACCAAAGCCCCCACTTCCTACACCGATGTGATGACGGAGATCGGCCATGGCCGCCGCACGTTCTTCCACAATCGTGGTGCCAACGCGCTTTGGACCGGTGTCGACCTGGATTTTGACAAGATCAAGGCGCGCATTTTCCATCTCGGTTACATCCTGCTGCTCGACGCCCTGGACGCGGAAGACAAGAAGTTTGGAACCAAGGCGGCCGGGCTTCTTTCCGCCGCCCAAGCGGCGGGCATGAAAACCAGTGTCGACGTGGTGAGCGAGGACAGCGACCGTTTCGGGCGCCTGGTCACGCCCGCGTTGAAGTTCGTCGATTACTGCGTGCTCAACGAGCTCGAGGCCGGCAAAACGGCGGGTTTCCGCATTCGCACCTCCGACGGGGGCGTGGACACCGTGGCCCTGCGACATGCCGCCGGCGCACTCCTTCAGTGTGGAGTGCGCGAGGTCGTCATCATCCACTTTCCCGAAGGTGCGTTTGCCCGGACACGGGATGGACGCGATTATTGGCAATCCTCCCTGCAATTGCCGGGCAAGTATATCGCGGGCACGGCTGGAGCGGGTGACGCATTTTGTGCCGGGGCGTTGCTCGGATTGCACGAGGGTTGGGACATCGGCCAGTGCCTGTTGACCGGCGTGTGCGCGGCGTCTGCGTCCCTGTCCCATCCGACTTGCACCGGCGGGATGAAGCCGCTCAAAGCGGTGCAGGCACTGGTCAAAAAGTACAAGCCGCGGCGACCTTTGGATGGCGCGGAATAGGCGGCTGGCGCGATGCCTGACCACGTTGTCCAATGATCAACCTTTGCTGCTGGCCTTCCACTCGGCAATGAAGTCCTCCACGTCTTCTTTGGCTTCGGCCAGGCCGCATTGCGTCTGGTCGCGGTGGAGGCGAATCGCCTCGATCTTTCGGCGCGGATCTCGGGCCAGTGTCTGAACTTCCGTGGAGACGCGCGAAGGCACCTCGATGCCCTGATGGGCCATGAGCAAATCCAGTCGGCGCCTCAGCCGCCGCAACTCGGGCCTTGGATCACGCGGCGAGGGCAAGCAGGAATGAACCGCCACAATGAGAAGGGCGATCACCGCGTAGTCGAGCAGCCGCAGCTGCAACAAGGCGAAGAGGGGCAAGTTTTCCATGGCTGCGCTCGAACCTAGCAAACCCCAAGCGACTCTCCAAGCGCTCGATGGCGAGATCGCTGTCTGCATCCTGGCGGGCGGACTCAGCACGCGCATGGGCCGGCCCAAATCAAGTTTGCAATGGCGCGGCCGGACCTTTCTCAGTCACCTAAAACACGCCGCCGCTGAAGCCGGATGGCCCTGCCGAATCATCGCGCACGATCAAGTGCCACGGTGCGGCCCCCTCGGGGGCATCGCCACCGGCCTCCTCACCTCAAGGCAAACGTGGGTGGTTTTCCTGGCCTGCGACATGCCATTGATCCACGCCGCCCTGTTGCAACGCATGGTCCGCAGAATAGGACCGGGATCCAAACCGCGCGTGGTTCGGCACCAGGGCACGGTGGGATTTCCCATCGTGCTGCCCGCGAAAATGGGGCGGCGCGTCCTGGAGTTGATTCAAGAAGGAGTTCGGTCTGTTCAGGAACTTTCCCGGAGAACCGGAGCCGTGGAAGTGCCCCTGCCCAAAGCCTGGATGTTTCGCCTCGCCAACATCAACACCCCCGAGGACCTGAAACGTCTCGCCGGGAGTGGCAATTCGGCGGGGACGGATTAGAGTGATGGCCATGCTTGAAACCGAGTTCATCAAGGCCCGATCCGGCGACGATCACCGCCTCATGATCGTGCTGCACGGATTGGGTGACAGCATGGAGGGATATCGCTGGCTGCCGGACGCGCTGCGGTTTCCCTGGATGCATTATCTGCTCGTGAACGCCCCCGATGCCTACTTCGGCGGCTATTCCTGGTACGATTTCGCCGGAAATCCGGGTCCGGGCATTGAACGCAGCCGCCAGGCGCTTTTCGAGTTGCTGGACGCGCAACGCCGGGCGGGGCATCTTCCCAGCCATATCTTTTTGTTCGGATTTTCCCAAGGATGTCTGATGTGCCTCGAGGTCGCTGCACGCTACCCGCATCGGCTGGCTGGGTTCGTCGGCATCAGTGGCTATGCGCATGAGCCCGGCAAACTCATCGCGGAGATGTCTCCCATCGCCCGGGAACAATCCTTCCTCTTCACTCACGGCACGCAGGATCCATTGGTGCCCTGTCGCGCGGTGCGTGAGCAAGTCCACCAATTGCAGAACGCGGGTTTCCGGATTGCTTGGAAAGAGTTCGACAAGGTCCACACCATCGCCGGGGATGAAGAAATCGAAGTGATTCGCGATTTCGTCCAACACCGCGCCGCGGTGGGCGTGCGGGGCGGCGCGTAATTGCTGCGATTTCGACGCCGCCACCTTCCGTTCCACTCCCTCCCCCATGTCCTGTATTCGCCGACCCAGATTACACCCTCGTTCGATTCCGTTTTTTCGCCCGTGGGTTGTGCTTCTCTTGAGTGTGCTGGTTCTCACACGGGCCGATGGCGCTCCGATTCTTTCTTCGCTGGAGCCGCGCTCGGGTCCGCCCGGCGCCACCGTGACCATCCAAGGCACCGACTTGTCCCAAGTTTACGCCGTGACCTTCGGGGGCGTGCCGGCGGATTTTTCCGTGCTCTCCGCGACGCGCTTGATCGCCATCGTGCCCAAGCACGTGTTGAGCGGGCCGGTGATTGTGGAATCCAGGACGGGAAACGCCTCAAGCCCGACCCATTTCCTGGCGCCGCCCCGAGTTCTCAGGGTGCGCCCGGCTCGCGCCGCCCCTGGCACCACCATCCTCATTGAAGGGGCCAATTTCGGCAATGCCACCCATGTGTATTTGGGCACGACTCCCATCGATTTCCAGCGGACTTCCTCCAGCCAGATCTTTGCTGTGCTTCCCAACGCGACGACCAATGCCCAACTGGCCGTGGTCAGCAGTGTGGGGTTCGGCCTCAGCCCGTCGCCTTATGCGATCACGGGTCCAGCCCCCATCGTGGACGCCTTTGAACCCGCGCTGGGACCGCCGGGTTCAGGTTTTCACGTTTTTGGCGCCAATCTGGAAAATGTGTCGCAGGTTTTTCTGGGAAGCGTGGCCGCGTCCTTCTTAAGAACCGCGATCGACCAACTGGAGGTGACCGTGCCGGCGACGGCGTTGACCGGACCCCTTGTTCTGCGGGGCAGCCTCGGCAGTGTCACCAGCAGTGTGCCCTATGTCGTCACTCGTGCTCCCGTCATTCGGCAATTCGCCCCGACGCTGGGACGGCCGGGGACCGCGGTCCTGATCGAAGGCATCAATTTCGAGGACCTCTTGGGCGCGAGTGTGAACGGCAAGAGCGTCTCCGGCATCGCCAGCGCCGCTCCGGGCCAAATCCAGA
This sequence comes from Verrucomicrobiota bacterium, assembly GCA_016871495.1. Taxonomy (NCBI): domain Bacteria; kingdom Pseudomonadati; phylum Verrucomicrobiota; species Verrucomicrobiota bacterium. The sequence goes on from VHDF01000021.1 coordinate 39,465, forward strand.
TCACCATTCCTGAAGGCGCGACCTCCGGACCGTTGCGTGTCACCAACCGGTTTGGAACCGGCACCAGCACCAACTCATTCACCCTTGCCACGGGGCCCTTGATTCTCGACTTCGATCCGCCCTTCGGCGCGGCGGGATCCCCGGTTCGGATCGAAGGCATCAATTTTTCAGGGCTAACGGGGCCGGCCGCGGTTCGCTTTGGGAGCCGACCGGCCGCGAGCTACGCGGTCACTGCCGATACGCAAATTCAGGCCGTGGTCCCGGAGGGATTCGCCGAAGGTCTGATCGTGGTCAGCAACCGGTCTGGAGCGAGCACGAGCAGCGTGCCGTTCCTGGTCACGGGGCGAGCTCCTTTCGTGACCTCCATCGAACCGGCCTCGGGACCGCCGGGAACGGTGGTGAAGATCACCGGCATTAATTTGGATGCGGCAACGGCGGTTCGATTCAATGGCCAAATCGCGGCGGGTGTCGAGATCACCGCACCCACTCAACTCTTTGCGATGGCCCCGGCCGGAGTCACCACGGGACCCCTCATCGTCTCCAGTCCGCGCGGGTCGAGTTCCAACCGATGGGTGTTTTCAGGTCTTCCCCGCATGGGACCTCTGGTGAAACGGATTGCGATAGCCGGCGAGGAGGTTCTGGTGCGCGGCACCAATTTCTCGGGTGCCACCTCGCTTCGACTGGGCGAGCTGGAGCTGGTGTTTACCCTCTCATCGACGAACGAATTGCGTTTCGTGCTGCCGGCCACCGCGCTGCGCGGATCGCTCACCCTTGAGACCGATGCCGGCATTCATACTCTGCCTGAATCCCTCGGCGTGGCGCCCACCGTGGCAGGATTCGATCCGCTTTTCGGACCGGCGGGCTCCCTGGTGACGCTGACAGGCTCGGGCTTTGGCGAGGTCTCAGCCGTGCTGCTCGGGGAGGTCGCCGCGGACTTCGCGGCGCGCGCCCCCGACCGTCTGGAGATGCGCGTGCCTGCCGGCGCCACGAACGGCGTTTTGACCGTGCGCACTCCCGACGGCACCGCTCGAAGCACGAATGTGTTCATCGTCACCGGCACCTCGGATTTGCGGACTCGAGTGGAGTTTCCCGGAGCGCCGGTCGCGCCCGGAAACATGTTCGAGTGGTGGATCACCGTGACGAACGCCGGCCCGCTCGCCGCCTCGCGGGTGGGTTTGACCAATACCTTCCCGACGAGCGTCCAAATCGACTCGGTGGCGTCGGCCTGGCCTGTGGTGAAGCTGGCCAATCGAGTGGAAGTCGCTCTGGGAGTGATGACGAACGGTCAAAGCGCGACCGTGAGACTGCGGGGAACGGCGCCGAGGTCGGGTTACTTCACCAACACGGCACGGGCGTTCGGCTTTGAGTTGGATCCATTCCCGATCAACAACGTGAGCCATGCGCGCGCGGTGGTGCTGAGCGAAACTGATCGAACGCTGATGCTGCACCGAGGGGTGGGGACAGCCAGCCGGGTGGTGGTGACGTGGCCTCAGTCCGGCCTCCCGCTTCAACTGGAAACGACGGCGGACCTTGTCTCTCCGATTCTTTGGCTCCCGGTGACCACCGGCATCATTCCCAGTGAAGGACGCTTCGTATTCACCAACACCACGGCCGGGAGAGAACGCTATTTCCGCCTCACGCTGCCGCCGGACTCAGCAAACATTCCCTAGGACCGGACGGGTGGAAGGTTCGGATGCGCTTCGTTGTTCGGACGTTGCCGCGGCTGGTCTGCGACCCCGCCGCGCTCCGACGACGGGCGCGGGTGATGCAACCCCGATGGGATTCGATTGGAGCGCGACTGGGCTGAAAGCCAGTCGCAGTAGCCTCGCTGGGAGCCTCACTCCGGAATCGGGGTCGAGATGATCTTCAGGGGAGCTTTGCCACCTGCGGGCGCGTTGGTTGCGGCATTGGTGGCCGACCCCTTGTAAGGAACGTGCTGGGTGGGCCTCCCCTGCGCCATGGCCGCGTCTTCGGGTTTGACCGCCGAGGTGTTCTCGCCGGCCGCCAGCCCCAGTTTGGTGCGGAGTTGCTTGGCGAGTTCAGGCCCGACGCCGCTGTCCGGAGCGAGCAATCGATCGATCACATCGCGGCGAAGCAAATCCATCGGCGGCAAACCGACGCGGCCTACGGAAGACGAGGTGCTTTGCTGGAACCGGATGTAAGCCTTCTGGGCCAGCCGATCATATCCGGCCGCCTGATCGTCCTCGCCGATCGCCAGATTGTAAAATGCGGTTTCCCACAAGCCCTGCAGCACGGCCTTGGTGCGGTCGTGGGAAATATCACCCATCTGCTCGGTGACCTGCGCGACGGCAAATTCGTCCATCGTGAGATTCGCGTCCACGGCGCCGGGGTATTCCTCCTTCAGTTTCTTGAACCAGCTCGCAGCCGAGGCCTGGCGGTTGTGGGTGTAGAGAAAATAGACGGCGTCCTTGATAAAATTCTTGTGGCCGGTTTTGAAGTTGTCCCGCATCTCCGCATCATCGGCAATCATCTTCTCATAGGCGGCGTTGGCGTTGGGGATAATGTCCAAATTGGGGCCAAACTCGAAGCGTTTGTAGACTTTGTTCTCGATGATGCGGCCGCGATGAAAAGCCATTTGCATGGATTGGAAGATGGAGCGCCGGACGGTGGTGCGGTCTTTGGGGGTTCCATGTTCCAATCCGCGAAAGGCCCAGTAGATGGCATGGGTCTCAGGGAGACGCCATTCGAGGGGGCCGTAGGTGTCATCGATCTTCTTCATGATGGCGGGCTCGAGCTTCAATTTTTCCCTGAGATGAGCCACGCGCTTTTTCTGCTCCTCGGTTGTCGGGTTGAGCAATTCGTCGTAGTTGGGGCGTCCGCTGCCCAGGGCTTCCATCATGATCTTGTACCATGATTCCTTGTACAGGAAATGGGCGTCGTCGAGGTTCTGCCCCATCTTGTGCTGGAAGAACCAGGAGAGTTCGCGGTAGAGGATGGTTTGCTCCGGATTAAATTTGATGGCTTGATCACGCAGCAGTTCGATGCCGCGCTGCACCCACCGCCAGCGGTCGTTGGGATCGTCGAACTTGACGGAGATGTTATAGGCCATGTTCCAGGCTTGGTGATACCACACGGTGGCAATATGCGGTTGCAGCTTGGTAATCCAGTCCGCCAGTTGCACCATTTCGAAGTAGCGCCCCTTTTCCTGCATCTCCGAGGCGCGAATCCAAAGCGCGTTGGCGATGAGGCCCCGGAAACCGCCGAGGGCGACGGTGGTGAAGGCAAGGACCGGCGGCAAATTTTCGGGAGGTGAAAGCCGGGTCAGCTTCATGCGAACCCGCTCTTGCGCGAGATTGCGATGCGCCATCCCGGACAGCACCATGCACGCCAAGGCGAGGACGGCGAGGACGGGCTTGTACAGGCGTTCGCGCGCGGTCTTCATCAGTTGCTCCCCGGAGGCAAGGCGATTTCGCGGCGAGTCAGCGTGACCACGCCGAACAGGGCAAACACTCCCCCGAGCACGACCCACACTTGCAGCATCGCGCGGCCAAGCTGGTTCCACGAGATGCTGCGCCCCGTGCTCAAGGAGTCAATGGGTGAAAACTCCTCCACCAGCCCGATCAATTGCAAAGCGCCGCGAAAGACCGGAAGGATAATATAATCGACGGGGGCTTTCTCATCCGCGACGCCGGTTTCGTGATTGACCTCCCACACGGTGCCTTCCTGCAAAGCCTGGGCCATGGTGCCACTGGAAAAAACGATGACCATCAATCCCACGGAAAAGAATGCCGCCACGGGGAACGCGAGCAGACTGGCCGCGGCCAAACCCACAAACGCCAACAGCCCCAGCCAGAGCAGAATCACGCCCAAGCCGCGGGCAAAATTAAGGCCGAAACCGGCCTCGGGATAGAGCACTTCCATGCCATCCTCGAGTTGAAACAGCAAACTGGTCTCGTTTGGGTTATAAAATTCCACCGTCAAGACACCCTGGTCGTCGAACAAATCGGGAGGGATTTCAAACTGGTGATAGGCGTCCGGGGCCAGGCTCATCTGGTAGCGCCACAGCTTCGGTGTGTCGGGAACACCGGCCTGCCAGAGCGCCACAAACGTGCCGGAAGGGCTTTTCTCCGTCGCCGTGAACTTGGTGCGAATGAACAAGGGTTTGCCAGCCGATTGAAACCGGGCCAGCCCCAATGGAATCCTCCAACGACGGCCGGTGCCCGGACGAACAATTTGGAATTCCTGTTTCACCTGCTCACGGACCTGTTGCAACACAAACGTCCGATCCATGGCCGCGACGTTTTGCTGCTTGATGCGCTCGTTGAAAACCTGCTGCACCACGGGTTCCACGTCCATGGCGGGCTCTTTGACAGACCCCCGCGCCACGAGCACCTCTTCGCGCAAGAGGCGCTGATCCTCCGCGCTCAGCTTCGAGACTCGATATTGCAGGATGAGGAAAATGGCGGCACCGGAGATCACCAGCAGGAAGGTGTTGAGGGCCATGATCCCCAGCCATTTCCCAATCCAAATCTCCCACCGCGCCACCGGTTTGACCGTGACCATCTGCAACTGGCAATCCTCAATATCTCGGGCCAGCGTACCGCAGGCCAGCCACAACGTTGCAATGCCCAGAAGTCCGACCACCGCGCTCAGCGAGTAGGTGATCAATAATTGGGAAATATCCTGCGGCCGGCCGGCCGCCTTCAAGAACATCGGCATCACACCGACCGCCATCACCAGCAAGGCGGAGAGCATCCAAACCAGCTTGTACCGGACGGCAGCTTTGATGGTCAGCCGGGCGATGGCGAGGATTCGGCGCATGGACGTTCCAAGGGTTACTCCTTCCGCTCGTCGGAGCCCAAAAGCCCGCTGAGTTTCCGATTGGCCTCGTTGAGATCCACCGGCTTGGCCTGGGGCGACTGCTCGGGCTTGGCTTCCCCTTGGGCCAACTGATCGAGCCGGCGATCATCCACCGCGGGGGCTACGGGCTCTGCCTGAGCCGGGGCCGCCGGTTCAGCCAACGAAAGCCGCTCCAGGATCTTGTCCGAACTCGCCGGGGTATCCGCCCCACCGCGGAGATAAGCCGCCACCTGGCCTCCCGAGGTGGCTCCCGAAGTGGCGGTCTCACTCTGGCGCGCCCGCTGGACGACACCGAGGAAATAGCTTTCCAAATTCTGCGTCGGTGTGTCGATCCGGACGCGATCCGATCCGGCCTCCGACCGCAGAATCTCCAGCACTCGGCCCATGGTTTCGCGGGAAAGGACCGGCGCGGTAATCCGCACTTCGTCCGGCGCGGCCAGCAACTCCTTGAGCGTGCCCATAGCTTGGATCTTGCCGCCGTAGTAAATCACCACGCGGTCGCAGACATCCTCCACGTCCGAAAGCAAGTGGCTGCTCAGGATCACGGTCTTGCCGCGGCGGGCGAGCGCAAGAATCAAATCTTTGACTTCGCGGCAGCCAATCGGATCCAGCCCGGCCGTGGGTTCATCCAGCAACACCAAATCCGGATCGTTGATCAAAGCCTGCGCCAGTCCGATGCGCCGCTGCATGCCCTTCGAAAACTCGCCGACCAGGCGCGTGCGCGCCGCACTCAGCCCGACCATCTCGAGCAACTGCTCCGCGCGCCGTTTCTTCTCGGCTCCGGGCAAGTCGAAAAGACTGCCGAAAAAATCGAGCGTCTCGGTGGAATCGAGATATTTGTAAAGGTAGGACTCCTCTGGCAAATACCCGATGCGGGACTTGGTGACGACATGCCGCGGTGATTTCCCAAACACCTCGATCGTTCCCCGCGTGGGATAGAGCAGCCCCAGCAGCATTTTGACGGTGGTGGACTTGCCCGAACCGTTGGGTCCCAGCAAGCCGAACACCTCCCCTCGCCGCACCTCGAAATCCACGCTGTCGACCGCGCGCGCCTTCCGCCGGCCCCAAAAGTCTTTGAACTCCTTGGTCAAGCCGCGCACGGCGATGACGACGTCGCCGGACACGGAGGTGGACGGGGGCGAGGGAGGAGCCGCGAGGGGCATGGGCGGGGCGGTGGCCTTTTAAGCGGGGCGCGGGGCCATGCTCGGCACGGAGCCCTGGGCCGGGTCGGGAGCGACCGGAGGTGGCGGGGCCGAAGGCGCGAGCGCGGGCTCTAATTCTTCCCCCTGGCGCACAAGTCGGAAGCTGTTGAAGACCACAATCAAGGACCCGAGAACATGCATGATCGCCGCCACCACCGGGTTGATGTATTTCAGCGCCGCGAGCACGAGGCCGCCGATGACAAAGGCCACTCCGAACAAAAAGTTCTGGTTGATGACGGCGCGCGTGCTGCGTGAAAGACGCACGAGGAAAGGCAGGCGGCGCAGGTCGTTGTTCATGAGCGCAATGGTGGCCGAATGAATGGCCACCTCGCTCCCGGCCGCGCCCATGGCAATGCCCAAGTCTCCAGCGGCCAGGGCCGGAGCGTCGTTGACGCCATCCCCCACCACCGCGACCCGATACCCCTTCGCTTTGATTTGCCTTACGAAATCCACCTTGTTCTGGGGAAGGCATTCGCCGATGACCTCCTCGCAGCCGATTTCCCTGGCCACGCGAATCGCCACGGGCTGACGGTCTCCGGAAATCATCGCGATCCGGCGCACGCCCGCTTCCTTCAAATCCACGAGCGACTCCCGCGCTTCCGCGCGGGTTTCATCCCGCAATCCGATCCAGCCGATGCAACGCCCCCCGCGAGCGACATAGACCAAACTGAAACCCTCGGTTTCGTTCACATCGACGGAAGACGAGAAATCGTCGGGGACGCCGTTGTCCTTGAGCCATTGCGCGCGTCCGACCAGGATTTTCGCGCCTTCGAGCTCCGCTTGCACACCGCGTCCGGCGGTTTCGGTGAACTGGGCCGGTTCGAGCAGGGGCACGCCCGCCTCGGCGGCCAGTTGCGACAGGGCCTTGGCCGTCGGATGATTGCTGTATTTCTCGGCCGAGGCGGCGATGCGCAACAGCTCTGCGGGCTTGACTCCTCCGAGCGGAGCCAGCCGGCTCACCGCGAGAATGCCCTTCGTCAGGGTGCCCGTTTTGTCGAAGACGAAGGCGGTGATGCGCGCCGCCAGTTCAAGATCCCCGATGTTCTTGATCAAGATGCCAAGACGCGCCGCCGACGAGAGCGCGGCCACCATCGCCGTCGGCGTGGCCAGAATGAAGGCGCAAGGACAGGAAACAATGAACACGGAAATCACGCGGCTCAGATCCGTGGTAAAGGCCCAGACCAACGCGCCGATCACCAGCACGAGCGGCGTGTAAAAGCCCATGTACTGATCGACCAATCGCATGATCGGCAGCTTGGTGCGCTCGGCGTCCAAAATGAGCTTGCGCACCCGCCCGATGGTGGTGTCCTGGCCGGCCCGGCTGACCCGAACCTCGAGAACGCCGGTCAGATTCTGCGTCCCGGCAAAGACATCGTCGCCCGCCTTCTTGTCCACCGGAAGAGACTCGCCGGTAATGTTGGCTTGATTGAAGGAACCCTGGCCTTTGACAATGACGCCGTCCGCCGCGACATTGTCGCCCGGGCGGATGCGGATGATGTCACCGACGGCGAGCTCCTGCATGGGGACCTCCTCCTCTTGATTGCCCTTGAGCCGGCGCGCCTTGGTGGGAGTCAGCTTGATGATGCTCTCGATGGAGGCCCGGGCGCCCTCGGCGGTGCGCGTCTCGATAATCTCCCCGATCAGCATGAAAAACGCGACTACTCCCGCCTCCTGATAATGGCCGGAGGCAAAAGACGCGAGCACGGCGATGCCGACCAGCTCGGTCGTGCTCAAGACGCCGCGTTGCAAGTCTTTGATCGCGGTCCAAACGATGGGATAACCGAGAATCACCGCGCCGATCATGGCGCTCACCCCGGCCACATTGGCGCCGCTCGGGAACACCCACTCGACGAGGAACGAATTGAGAATGAAGATCAGCCCGGCAATCGTTTGCTTCAACCGCACGGGAGTGTGCGAGAGATGATGCCCGGAGTCTGAACAACCCTCTCCGTGCTCATGATCATGAGGGTGATCGTGACGATGATCGGGAGGCGAATCCTGACGGCTCAATAAGGAGGAGACTTGCATAGCACGGCATCACGGTTGTTCTTTGGCCACGGGCTTTTGAGGTTCCCGGCTCAAGAGCAGACGCAGTTCGCGGGTCCGGCCGTCCCCGCGCACCGGCAGAAAATGTTTCTCCTGAGCGTTGGTGAACACCTGGGTTCGCGCTTCCAACAGCCAGCGCTGGCGGAAGAGGTCGGGATTGCTCCGGTAATAGGGAAGCTGGTCGGAAAAATACTTGGCTTCGGCGGAAACAGTTTGAACCAACTGATTGCTGGCGTTGAGACCGGCGTTGCGAATCACGGCGGCATCGCCCCCGGCGCGGTTGAGCGCGCTCCGCGCATATCCCTCGGCGTCGCGGATCTTGGCATCGCCTTCCTGCTGCGCGGTCAAAACCTCCTCGAACTTGGGCAGCACCTCCAGCGGAGCGCTGGTTTGCACATCCACGGTCTCGATCGAGATGCCCAAGCTTAGGGTGCTGATCGAATCGCGCAGCTTGCCCACCACCGCCTCTTGAAAACGAGCCTTCTCATGATAAAGAGCGGCCTCTGCCGAGAACCGGGCGGAAGCGTGAAACATGGCGTTGTTGACAGCGTGGGCGAGCACGTTCGACGCCTGCGCAAAGCGAAACGCGTAGGTGAGCGGATCCGAAATGCGGTATTTGAGGTGCGTGCGCACGTGGATGATGTTGCCGTCCCCCGTCAGGGTGTAGCCATCGACACCGGGGGCGAGGGACCATTTGGCGGCGGGACGCTCGTTGCGAGCCTCTTCCTCCGGCGTCACCGCATACCAGCCGTTTGTGGTCGTCAAGGCATGACTTTGGCCCACGGGAATCTTGACGACTTCCTCGATCGGATAAGGAAAAGCCCAATGCCAGCCGGGTTTGAGCAGTTGTTGTTCGGCGCCCACCCCCACGGGCCGCCCGAAGCGAAGTTTGACCGCGAGCTCGTTCGGCTCGACCGTGAACATGCCGGACAGGACAAAGAGGACCACGAGCCCGGCGAGAAGAAAGCGAACGATCTTGAAGCTGCTGCTGAGGGCTTCGGAAAGCGCCTGGGTGCCGGCGTCGTCGACTCCCGTGGCGGTGGCAGGCACCGGAGCCCCGTTCCCCGGCGCGGCTTTGGCGTGATCGTGATGGGAATGATCGTGCCCATGATCATGGTGGTGATCATGGTCAGGATGATCGTGCTCGTGCGAATGAGGTTGACCCTGGGGCGAGCCGGGTCCTTTGGGCTGCTCGCTCATCGTGTTAATCCGGTTTGAGGCCGATCCGCCGCGGGAGAGCTCAACAAGTGGAACGGTGCGCTCTGCGGGTCGAGAATGAGGGTCGTCTTTTCCTTGGTGCTCGTTTCGAGGGCTTTCAGACTCTTCAGAAAAATGTAGAGTTCGGGGTTTTCCGCGAACACGGTGTAAAACCGGGCCGCCTCGCGTTCGGCTTCACCCAAGATCTTGGTGGCCTCGGCCTGCGCCAGCGTCATAAGCCGGTTGGTTTCACTCTCGGCGGTCGCCTTGATGATGGAGGCCTGCATTTCGCCCTGGCTGCGAAACTCGGAGATGCGGCGCTGCCGCTCGGCCTTCATGCGGTTGAACACCGCCGTGGTGATGCTTTCCGGCAGACCCAGCTGGTTAATGGCCAGCAGGTCGATTTGAATGCCATAGTTGTCCCTCGCCTGGCTGCGGATCATCGAAAGCATTTCTTCCTCGATTTTGTCGAACTTGAGGGCGGCGGCGTTGGTGGACACCAGGTCCGAAAAAGCGTAGCGCGAAATGACGCCGTTCTTCACGTTGCGCACTAGCGGATCGAGGGTTTGCTCCGCCTTGGTGACGTCGCCGTTCAACGTATCGAGGAAAAGCTTCGGGTCGGCGATCCGCCAGCCCACATACACCGAGACCAGGAGGTTGAGCGCGTCCGACGTCGTGGTCTGCTCGAACTTCTTTTCAAACGCCTGAATGCGGTTGTCAAACTTGTAAACCTTCTGAATCGGCCAGGGCATTCGAAAGTAAAAGTCGGGCTGGGTGATGCTGCGCGAAAATCGGCCAAAGGTGGTCACGACGGCGACCTCGGTGCTTCGCACTTGGAAAAGAAAAAGCATCAGGCCGAAAATCAGCAAGAGCAGGAGACCGTTGATCAGGGTAATCGGATTGCGTTTCATAGGGACGTGAAAATCAGGATCGAATAGGTCGGGGCGACATCGTGTTAACGGCGAGCAGGCGGCACAGCCACGTCGAGGAGGTCCGGCCGCAGTTTGTCTTCAAAGTTGAACTGAACTACGTCGTGCGTGTTGGTGGCGGCGATGATGTATTTGCGGGCGCCGGCCACGGATCGCGCCACCGTTTCGAGATAAGCTCGCTGGGCGTACGAGGACGGAGCGACTCGGTAGGCGGCGTGTTGATGGGTGAACAGAGCCGCCTCGCCCATGACACTGGCGTTTTTGTTGGCCCGCTCGCTTTGCGCCCGCGTCAAATGATTCGTGGCCTTCGCCCGGGCGGAAGGCACGATGGACGCTGCGTATTCCTGGGCGGAAAGAATGTTGGTTTGAGCCTCCTGCTGCGCGCCGATCACGGCCTCGAATTCCTTGGCCACCTTGATCGGCGGATGAATGTCCTGCAAACCGAGAAACACGATTTCAACGCCCAACCCCGCGTGACTCGATGCGAGCTGGACGCGCTGCTGCAAAACCGCCGCGGCATCCAAACGGCCGCGGCCCATAATGTCTTCAAAATCGACGTTCACCAGGTATCGGACCACTTCGCGCGACGCCAGTCGTTCCAGGATGGTCCGGGGTGCGGCATGCCGGGTCGCCCAATGCACGAGGTTCGTCACTCGAAACTGCACGGGTATGCTGACGGTGAGCAAATTGACCGGCACCCCCTGCTCCCGCTCCGCTCCATCCAAGGCGGGAGACTGTCCGGTCGCCACGATCATGTTGATCTCTTCCTTGTTGTGCGCCTTGGTCCAGAGGAGGGTCCGCTCGTTTTCAAGTTCTGGATCTGGCACCACGCCCACGACGAACTTCTGCACTTCGCGGGTGACATGCCGGTGAATGCGGTCGATCGGCCACGGCCATTTGAAATGAATACCGGCTTCCAGCACCTCGCGACCCGCCACGGGCTTGCCAAACCGCTCCAGCAGCGCCTGTTCCCTCGGCTCGATGATCACGAAGGTGGTGGAAAGAAACAGGAGCCCGAGCTGCAGCAAAATCAGCCAGGCAAAGGCCCTCTCGATAAAACGGTAAAACCAGGTTTCACTGACTTTGAATCCGAACTGGTAATCCAGCGCCTGGGCGGCGGTGGTCACCAGACCCTCCGGCTGGGCCAGCAAGCCGATGAACCGGCTCTCGTACAAAATGCGCGCCGAACGACCCTTCACCCGGGGGCGATAAATTTCGAGCAGGAGATTGAGGATCAGCTCGACTGCGGTAATGCCCAGCAGGACCGCCAGAATCCTTGCCACGTAAAGATCGACCTTCGCAAATCCGAGTTCCGTGGCGCCGATGGCCACCGTGCAGCCGAATGCGAGGTAGGCTCCCAGCAGCACGTGACTGGCGGCGGGACGCAACAACCTCCGTCCTTCGATGCGAGCCAGGCCGGAGGCGTACTTGCCGAGTAGGAACAGGATCAGCGCCACCATGCCAAGCACCGCCATGGCCAGCCGGCCCTGCGGAATGACCGCATGCAATGGGGCGGACTCCAGTTTCTTCCAAAGCCACCAAACTCCCCAGCCTTGGGCGGAAAGGATCAGCACGGTCAAAACCGGCACGAACCACTTTTCGAACTGCTCCCGCGAGCGCCGGGCCGGCAACACCTCGGAGGGATCGCCCGTAAACAGGGCCGATCCGGCGGGGGCTTTGCTCAATTGGTCGTACTCGAGCTTTTCCAGACGTTCGGCTTCTTCGAGCCGCATCTGGAAATAGCTGAGCAGCGCCGCTGCCACCCCGGTGAGCAGGAAGGCTGCGGACGGAAGCAGGGTGTGCGCATGGGTGACGCCCGCCAGGACGCCCGCGGCCCCAGCCGCGACCACCAGCGCCACCAAATTCACCAATCCATTTCGTGTGAGATTGCGGTCCATGCCAAGTAGTGCCCGTTAAGCTAATTCACGTTCTTCAAACAGCCAAAGCGCCAACGCTAGGGCCGCGCCCAAATAACCGGCCACATACAGCGAAACCTTCCCGACATAACTCCACGGAACGGTCTTGCTGGGTTCAAGAGCGTCGGCGAGCCAGAAAACCTGCCAATTCGGGAACAGCGTGTAAAGCACGGACGCCCACCATTCCCCGCTCATCGCCTTTTCGTGCAAAAAGTAATCCGACATCAGGCCCGCCAGAAAAAGCGCGCAACAAAAGGCCAGCGTCGGCATCAAGTCCCACCGGGTTGTGCAGACAATCGCGAGTCCCGCCAGCAACCACAACGCCAGCAGGATCAAAAGGCCCGCCGGGATCAACCGCCAGTCCACTCCGGTTCCAAACGCCTGCACCTTGCCCTCCTTGTCGGAAAAATTGATGACCACGAAGGCCAGCGTCACCATCGCTCCATAGGCAAACACCCCGTTGACCACGAAGGGGCGCCGCAAGAAAAAATTGATCAAACCGCCGATGAGATACGCGGCGGTCACGCATCCAAAATAAATGGCCAACGACCGGCGGTCCGGCTCCCCATAAACATCATAAGCCATGCGGCTGGCGCACAAGGCCGCCAGCAGATTGCCATAGGTCAGCGCCGCGAGCGCACCCGCGACCCCCGCGAATTTCGCGAGCAAGAAAGTCGCCCTCCCGACGGGTTTCGCCAGAACGGCCAGGGCCGTGCCCGTGCGAATTTCCTGCGCCACCGAAACCGAAGCGGCGTAAACCGCGGCAAACAGTCCGGTGACCAGCATGATGGCCAGGGCACTCTGCTTGACCATGATTTGATCCTCGCCAAACCCGAAATAATAAACGCTGGAAATGAAGATGGTGAAAGCCCCCGCCGCCGTCATCAAAATGAGGTAGATGGGCTGGCGAACCAGCTCCATCAACGCGTTGACCGCGATCGTCACAAACTGCCTCATGTCGAAATCAGTCCGTCAACCTGCCGAAACTGCAGCTTCATTGCAATGGGATATCCGGCCACACTGCGGCTCCAACCAATCCGTCGTCTCGGCCGGGAGACGACGGCAGAAGCACTAGCGCGCATATTTCATGCACGGGACGCCCTACAAACACGGAGGCCGTCGCGATGGTAGGCCACGTGCCCTCACGCGGCGTACTGTCGCGGATTCAAGCTCAGTATGAAATATCCGGGCTAGGGCTTTCCAGTCGTTTTTGGGACGCGGCGGAGGTTAGCGGCAGAATCTGAAGGGGGAAAGTGTGCGTCTGGCAGCACAGAAACGTGCCGGCATCGAACCGTCCGGGCTTGGGGCCATGGGCCTAAAGCCCGCCTATTTCATGCGCGGGACGCCCGGTGAGGACACCGGGCCTACAAACACGGAGGCAGTCGCGATGGGAGGCCGCGTGCCCTCACGCGGCGTCCTGTCGCGGATATAAGCTCAGTATGAAATATCCGGGCCTAGAGGCCGCCTCCACCGCCGCCAAACGGCAGTGTGATCTGCGTGGGTTCGGCTCCCAAAATCACGGCCCGCCTTCCTTCATTCACCGCGATCGAGTTGACGAAGGTCCCCAGCACACGCTCACCAAACTGGGCGAGCTTGCGATAGGGCGCGGACGGTACAAACACCACATCGCCAGCTTCCAGCTTGAAATCGGTGGCTTTCCCTTTCGCAATGTCCGCGAAATTCACCACGGCAATGCGCGGCGCGTTCAACGTGCCGCGGACGATGGCCACCTGGGACAGGTAAGCATACTCGGCCGGGCCCCCGGCCGAGGCAATCGCGGTCATCAAAGTAAGATTGGGCCCATAAGGAATCGCCGCCGCGCGGAGCACGGTGCCGAGCACCTACACCTGCTTCGCCGTAGCGGGTTTGATGTAGAGGTAATCATCCGGCGCCAGATAAATATCCTGGCTGAGGTCGCCCTGACGGTAGAGACGATCGAAATCGACGGGCAACCGCTCTCCCTGCCGAAGCAGGAAACTGTTCTTGAGGTCCACCGCCGGTTCGCTGGTGCCCGGGCCTCCCGGTTGAAACGCTCCGTGGAGCCGACACCACCGCCCGTCGGCAACACCTTGAGGGCGACGAGCCGGTCGAGCGCCGGTTGCCGGGCCTTGTAGACGGCCCCCATACCGCCGGCGCCGAGCAGTTCCAGCACTTGCAGTTGGGGAAACAGGCGGGAAATCTCGGCCAGCTTCGGCGGCTCAAACCGGCCGCGGGCCTTCGTCTCCGCCGGCTCGGTTTCCGCACCTTGCGCCATCAGGCAGGCCGGACAAAGGCCCGCCAGGATGCCGGCTGGCAGTGGTTTGCCGCAATTCGGACAGTTCGTGGGTTCATTTGCGTTCGTAGTCATGACTTCTATTCCTTCACCTCCACCCACAGAAGCATTTTTCAGAAGTTGTTACCGGAAATCTTCGGGCGGGAAGTTTATCCCGTCCCAACCGACGAAACGCAACTCATACTCGTCCCGCAGGAATCCCAGGAATCCCAACGGATTCCGTCGCCGTGGGCATCGCCCATTCCGTGGCCCATTGAGAAAAGCACGACGAAGAACGAGGCCTTTCCGTGATGGCTCTGGTGAGGTTTAACCTGAACGGAGCAGTTGCCCTTGCCGAATTCGCTCAAGCCTTTGCGCACCTTCGAGACGCTCAACTGCTCCGCTTAAGTTTAACGGTTGGAAGGGCGTTTGGCAGCCTTCCAAGATCCAGCCCCTGTCAATCCAGCATGTCGAAGCGCTGGGCTTTGCCGGGTTGAGGGGGTGGGGGAGCGGATTCGACCGCAGGAGGAGCCGGGACTCCGGAATCCACGGGAGGGCCGTTGGACGGGCCCGGGGCCAGGACCACTTCCACGCCGCGCGAACGGAGGTCCGAGACCCACCGGCCGGGTGCGGCCGCATCGGTCACCAACACGTCGATTTGGTCCAGCACACACAATTGAGCCAGGGAGCGCTTCCCGAACTTGGTATGGTCCAGGCAAAGAATGACCTTGCGCGCCGCAGTTAACATGGCGCGCTGGATGTCGATGAGCAGCACGTGGGAGTTGGACACCCCTTCGGCGTCGATGCCGCCCGCCCCCATGATGGCGACGTCCGCGTGCATTTTGGAGAAGGCCTCCACCGCGACCGGTCCGTAAAGCACGCCGAGGCGTGGATAGAGCACTCCTCCGGAAACCATGACCTCGAGACGGTTCGAGGTTGCGAAGAGATTGGCCACCGGGAGCGAGTGAGTCAGGATTTGCGGCGTTTTCTCCTCCAAATAGCGGGCCACATGAAAAACCGTCGTGCCGGCATCCAGAATGACGCTTTGATTGGGGAGAATCAGGCTGGCACAGGCTTTGGCGATGGCCTCCTTTTCCGACAACTGCTGGGTGTCTCTCGTGGCAAAGACAAACTCATCCGTCGCCGGATTGACCAATCTCGCCCCGCCATGAGTCCTTTTGACCGAACCTTTGGTTTCCAAAGCATCCAGGTCACGACGCACGGTGGAAATCGAGGCATCCACCAGTTCCGATAACTCGTCCAGGGAGGCGAATTCCATGCGTCCAAGATAGTCTTCGATCCTTTTTTGACGCTCTTCGGGCTGCATCTTTCACAAACGTGAAAGAAAATGGTAGATTTTGCAATCTTTGTTTGACATTTTCCTTTCAAAGCTTAGAAAGGTGACAGTTTATGGCCGTTCTTGATTCGATTCCACATCGATCTGTCGTTGAGCATTGGGTGCGTCAGGCTGTTTACCAGCGCATGGGCAAGCCTTTGCCGCGCACGGCGGCGGCCCCCAACGCTTTGGTGGTGAATGTGAGTGCCCGGCATTGTCATCTGACCCAGGAGGCGGTGGAGGCCTTGTTTGGCAAGGGGCATCAGCTCGGGGTGCATAAGTGGCTGTATCAGGAGGGTCAGTTTGCCGCGAAGGAAACGGTGACGCTGATCGGTCCGCGCAGCCGCATCATTTCGAACCTGCGCATTCTGGGTCCCTGCCGCACGTTGAATCAGGTGGAATTGTCTTACACCGACGGGATCGCGCTCGGTTTCGATTTGCCTTTGCGGATCTCGGGCAACATCAAAGGGACGCTGGGGTGCATGCTCATGGGGCCGGCGGGATTTTTTGAAATGCCTGAAGGCGTGATCCGCGCCTTGCGGCACGTGCATATGGGGCCTGCGGATGCAGCCTATTACGGCGTCAAGGCGGGCGAAGCGATGAAGCTCCGCCTGGGCGGGCCCTGCGGCATTACGTTGGATCAAATGCTCGTGCGCGTGGATCCCAGCTTCAAGCTGGAGGTTCACATCGACACCGATGAAGGCAATGCCTGCAATTTACAGCCCGACACCCCTTGCGAGCTGACGATTTAAGGAACCACGGCGAACACGAATCAACCTTTCAACCCTCAACCACACAACAACAAATGAGCGAAGCACTCGGAATGATCGAAACGAAGGGCTACATCGGCGCGGTAGAAGCCAGTGATGCCATGGTGAAAGCTGCCAATGTGACTTTGGTGCAAACCATCCCCATCGGCGGCGGACTCATCACGGTCCTGGCCAAAGGCGACGTCGGCAGCGTCAAGGCTGCCGTGGATGCCGGAGCCAAGGCGGCGTCCAAGGTGGGCGAGCTCATCAGCTCCCACATTCTCGCGCGTCCACATGAGGATCTGTTGAAGGTCTTCGTGCCCACGGCAACGGCGGTGAAGAAGTAACAAACCTTTCAACCAACTCAATTATGCCACAACAAGCCATTGGAATGATCGAATGCAAAGGCCTGTGCGCGTTGCTGGAAGCCAGCGACGCGGCCTTGAAGGCCGCCAACGTCACCCTGACAGGCTGGGAGAAAGTCGGCAGCGGCTATGTCACCGCGTTCTTCCGCGGAGACGTCGCGGCGGTCAAGGCCGCGACGGACGCCGGGGCCGCGGCGGCTTCCCAGGTCGGCCAAGTCATCAGCGTGCAAGTGATCCCGCGTCCGCACGAAGGGCTGAGCACCTTGGGACGCTGGCTGCAGTAAACCGATCCCGGCCTCCATCTCTCCGCCCCCGTTTGAAAGGGCGGCGAGCTTGGGCGCTGAACGTCTCCACCGCCTCATCGCGTTGAAAATCCTGGTCGCCAATCTCGGTTCCACTTCCTTGAAGTGGCGTTTGTTTCAGTTCTCAGAAGGGACTGAAACCATGCTGCACAAGGGCGGACTCGAGCGAGTGACCGATTATTCGAAGGCGATCGAGCAATGTTTGGCGAGCTTGAAGGAGTCCGGACATATCCGTTCCGAAACCGAGCTGGCCGCGGTTGGATTCAAGACCGTGGTGGCCAAGGATGTTTCGGGATGTGTGCTTCTGGACGAAAGCGTTCTGGCGGCGATGGAAGCCTATTCCGGGTTGGCGCCGGCGCATAATCCGCCCTACATCGCGGGCATTCGTCTCTTTCGCCAGCGCATGCCTCAGGCACCGCTGGTGGGATTGTTCGAGACGGCCTTTTATCAATGGGCGCCCGAGGCGGCCATGCGGTACGCGGTGCCGGATTCCTGGTTCCAACTTGGCATCCGGCGTTGGGGGTTTCACGGGGCAAGCCACAAATTCATCGCCGAACGCAGCGCGGAAATGCTGGGACGGAACGACGTGGCGGCGAGGGTTCGGGCGCTTTACACGGGAGGCAGCGCGGCCTCTTTGAGCGGCTCCGATCTGCGGGTGATTTCCTGCCACCTCGGCGGCAGTTCCTCGATCACCGGCATCCGCAACGGAGTGGCGGTGGGCAACAGCCTTGGCATGAGTCCGCAATCCGGTTTGCCGCACAACAACCGGGTCGGTGATTTGGACGCCGAAGCGCTGCCCTACGCGGTGAAGGCGCTGGGGCTTTCCGTGGAGGAAGCGCAACGGCAGTTGAGCAAGGAAGGCGGACTCCAAGGGCTGAGCGGCGGGATTTCCAACGACGTGCGCGATTTGCAGCAAGCGGCGGCGGGCGGAAACGCCAAGGCGCAACTGGCGATGGACGTGCTCGTGCATGAGGCGCGGCGGTGGATGGGGGGGTATTTTTTCCAGCTCAACGGGGCGGATGCCATCGTCTTCACGGCGGGCATTGGTGAGAACCGCCCCGAATTGCGCGCGGCCCTGTGCGCCAACCTGGACCAGGTGGGCGTGGTGCTGGACGCCGGGAAGAACGCGGCGTTGCGAGGCGCGGAAGGCGAGATCAGCGCGCCGGAATCGCGCGTGAAGGTCCTGGTCATTCCCGCCAACGAGGAGTTGGTGGTCGCGCGTGAAACCCAGCGATGGCTGCAGCAATCGCGATAATTTTTTAGAAAACGGCGCTGCCTGAAAGGGCGCGCCCGGCGGACCCCGCCGAAATCTCGATCAACAGAAAACAAGACTGAACTTATGGGACAACAAGCCATTGGAATGCTCGAAACACGCGGCCTGGTCGCCCTGGTGGAAGGGACTGACGCCATGCTCAAGGCCGCCAACGTGGAACTCGTGGGCCCGATGACCCAGGTCGGCAACGCCCTGGTCACCGCGGTCGTCGTGGGTGACGTCGCGGCGGTCAAGGCCGCGACCGACGCCGGCGCGCAAGCGATCAAGGCCATCAAAGGCGACTTGGTCAGCGTGCACGTGATCGCGCGTCCGCATCCGGACACGGACACGATTCTGCCCAAGAAGAAGACGGCCTGACCCCACGCGCTATGTTCCTCGCGCGCGTCGAAGGGTCGGTCGTGGCCACCAAAAAGGAAGCCAGCATGAGCGGCCGCAAGCTGCTCCTGCTGCGCCCGCAACTGGTGGACGACAAGGATCCATCCAAGTTCCGCCCCGGTTCGAACACGATCGTGGCGGTGGACAGCGTGGGCGCCGGCGTGGGCGAGATGGTGTTGTTTTGTCAGGGCAGTTCGGCGCGGCTGGCGGGTGGATTGAAAGAGGCGCCGGTGGACGCGGTGATCATCGGGATCGTGGATTCGGTGGACGTGTTCGGGCGGCAAACTTACAACGCGAAAAGTTAGGACTGCGGGCGGCGCCGAAAAGCGCGCGGTGGAGCCCGTGAGTGGCGAAGGCGGATTTCCGAGGTGTCAAGATTATGAGCGCGATCAACGAGGCATTGATTCGAGACGTGGTGGCGGAGGTGCTGGGCCGGCTTGGGGCCAGAGCGGGCGCGGGGTCCAGTGCGACGGCGGCCAAGCCGGACTGCGGATGCAGCGGCAAGCCGGGAGGCATTCCCGCAGTGAGACCCGTCGCGACGGGCGGCGTTCAAGGTGTCTTTCAAGACGCCTCCCAGGCGTGCGCGGCGGCGCACGAGGGCTATTTGCAGCTGCAAAAAAAGGGGCTGGCGGCCCGGCGCAAAGTGGAGGAGATCGTGAAAACCATGGCGGAAGCGAACGCCGTGGAGTGGGGCAAGATCGAGTTGGAGGAGACGAAGATCGGCCGGCTCGATCACAAAATTGAAAAGCTGCAGATCATCAAGCTGGTGCCGGGCGTGGACTGGCTGCGCCCGGACGGACGCAGCGGCGATCATGGCATCACGCTGGAGGAGTACACGCCGTTCGGCGTGGTGGCGGCGATCACCCCCTCGACGCATTCCATTCCGACTTTAAGCGGGAACATCGTGAACATTGTCGCGGCGGGGAACGCGGTCGTGTTCAATCCGCACCCTTCGGCAGCGCGGTGCGCGGCGCTTGCCGTGCGGGCCTACAATCAAGCCATTGAGCGGGAGACGGGGATCGCAAATCTGGTCACGATCGTTGAGCAGCCGACGATGGATTCGTTCAAGACGATTTGCGCTCATGAAGCCGTGCGTCTGCTGCTCGTGACGGGCGGGCCCGGCGTGGTCAAGGCGGCGATGCAAACCGGGAAACGCGCGATTTGCGCCGGTCCGGGAAATCCTCCCGTGTACGTGGACGACACCGCCTGCATGAAGCGGGCGGCCAAGGCGATCATTCAAGGCGGGGCTTACGACAACAATCTGCTGTGCATCGGCGAGAAAGAGGTGTTCGCCCTGGAAAACGTCGCCGACAAGTTGATGTCCGAGATGGAGAAACATGGCGCGCTCCGGTTGAACAGCGCGCAACTCGAGGCGTTGACCCGGGCCGCGTTTACCTTCAAGCCGGGAGAAGGCGGGGGATGTCGGCACGCGTCGGTCAACAAGGATTTCATCGGCAGGGACGCGGCGGTGCTGGCGAAAGCGGCCGGGCTGGCGGCGCCTGCGGGCACCCAGTTGCTGTTCGCGGAGACGGACGCCTCGCATCCTTTCGTGGTGGAGGAGCAGATGATGCCCTTCGTGCCCGTGGTGAGGGTGAAGAACCTGGAGGAAGGCATCCGGCGTTCGCTGGAAGCCGAGCACGGCTACAAGCATACGAGCATCATTCATTCCCACGACGTGGAAACGATGACGGCGATGGGCCGGGCGCTGGACACCACCCTGTTCATCAAGAACGGGCCGTGCATGGCGGGCTTGGGTTTGGGCGGGGAAGGATATCTGAGTTATTCCATCGCCACGCCGACCGGCGAAGGCGTCACCAATCCTCGAACCTTCACCCGCGTGCGGCGCTGCGTGATGGTCGATAATTTGAGAATCTATTGAGGCGCGGCTCTTCCGCGCGGCGGAACGCTCCAACATTCACTCATGCTCCTCGCCCGTGTCGAAGGCAACGTGGTCGCCACCCGCAAACACCCGAGCTTCGAGGGTTGGCGGCTGGTGATCTGCCAGCCGATCGGGGTGTCCGGGGAACCAGAAGGCGCGCCGCAAATCGCCATCGACGCCCATGGCGCCGGCATGCACCAGCAAGTGGTGATTTCCTCGGACGGCTCGGCGGCGCGCGCCGCGGTGGGTGATCCCAAAAGCCCCGCCCGCTGGCTGGTGCTCGGCGTGGTGGACGAGCGAGAACCCGGGGTGCGCCTATGAAACTCGGCACCGTCATCGGACGCGTCACTCTGAGCAAGGTGGTCCCTGAGCTGGAAGGGGGCCGCTGGTTGTTGGTTTCGCCTTACGCGCGCGAACAGTATGAGCTCGGCGTGAGCGCGGCGCCGGCCCTCAGCCGGGATCCGAGCTTGGTCATCTACGATGCGTTGGGGGGCGGAGTCGGACAAACCGTCGGTTACATCGAGGGCCGGGAAGCCGCGCAACCGCTGGATCCGCCAGCCCCGATCGACGCCATCAACGCGGCGCTGGTGGACGAGATTTTTTTCAACCCGTGGAAACCAGGCCCTCCTGCTTCCCGTTAGCTTGAGATTATGAGCCATGTCATTACCGCCAAAGAAGTCGAACAACTGCTCGCCAAGGACGGCGATTTGAAGCATTTGCCCGCGGACGCGTTGTTGACGCCCAGCGCGCGCGACGCGATTCGCGAGTTCGAGAACGCGCGGAGAAACGGGCCGAGTGGCGGCGCCGCTTCCCCGGCCCCGACCGCGCCCGCGAAACCCCTCAGCTCCCAATCGCCCCGGTCCGAACTCGAGGCGTATTTTCGCTCCCCGGAGGCCGGGGCGCTCCAGGAGCAGTTGTGCGACATTGGGCGCCGGCTGTGGGGACGCGCTTATGTCGATGGTAACGGGGGCAATCTGGCCATTCGGGTGGGCGAGGACGTCGCGCTCTGCACGCCGACGCTGGTGAGCAAGGGATTCATGAAGCCGGCGGACATGTGCCTGGTGGATTTTGAGGGGAACCAATTGTGCGGTGAAAAGCGGCGCACCAGCGAAATCCTGATGCACCTGCAGATCATGAAGCGGCAGCCTCGCGCGGTGGCCACGGTTCATTGCCATCCGCCCTACAGCACCGGATTCGCCGTGGCCGGCATCGAACCGCCGACCTGCATGATTCCCGAATACGAAGTCTTCTCCTCGGTGGCGATCGCCCCTTACCGCACCCCGGGCACGCCCGAAATGGGCAAGCTGGTGGCGGACTTGGTGGACAAACACAACACCATTCTCATGGCCAATCACGGCGTGGTTTCGTGGAGCCACAACAGCCTGGAGGACGCCTATTTCAAGATGGAGATTCTGGAGGCGTATTGCCGGACGGTGCTGGTGACGGCGCAGTTGGGGGTGCCGGCGAAAACCATGACTCCCGGCCAGTTGCAAGATCTGCTGCGCATCAAACAGAGTCTGGGCATTCCGGATCCGCGGCATGGCTTGAAAGAGTGCGAACTTTGCGACAACGCGGAATGGCGTCCGGGTGTGACGTGTGCGATCCCTCCCAAACCCGAATCCGCGGCGGCGTTCGACTCGGAGGCGGAGGCGGCGGTCAAGGCGATCACCGACCAAATTCTATCGAACATGAAGTGAAATGCGGGAGGGAGACTCGTTGATATGAAAGTGACGATTATCGGCGGTGGCGGACGGGTGGGTTCGTGCGCGGCGTTTGCCCTGCAATGTGGCGGATTGGTTTCGTCAATTCAGATTCTGGACGCGAACAAGGATTTGGCGGACGGAGAAGCGCTGGATTTGTTGCACGGCAGCGCGTTTTGCGGGGACCAGAGGATCTACGCGGGAGATTACGCGCGGGCGGCGGACAGCGACCTTTTTCTGATCACGGCAGGGTTGCGGAGGAAACCCGATGAATCCCGGCTTGATCTGATCAACCGCAACGTGGCGCTGTTCCTCGGCATCCTGGACAGCATCAAGTCCGCGGGATTCAAGAAGGACGCGCAAGTGTTCGTGGTGTCGAATCCGGTGGATATTCTGACGCATCTGGCCGCGCAGCGGTTGGGGCTGCCCTGGCACCAGGTTTACGGGCTGGGGACGATGCTCGACACGTCGCGCTTCAGCTCGTTGATTGCGGATGAGCTCAAACTGGCGCCGACGCAGGTCAAGGCGTTAATCCTGGGCGAGCACGGAGACTCGATGATACCGGTCTGGTCGAGCGCCGCGGTGAACGGGCTGCCTCTGGCGGGGCTGCCGGAATGCAACGCGGGTTTTCAAAACGCGGTCTTCGAGCGAACGAAGGGCAGCGGCGCCGAGGTGATCAAACGGAAGGGCGGAGCGGGTTGGGCGGTGGGCGTTGCCATCCGAGACGTCGTTCACGCGGTGCTGTTGAACAAGCAAACGCTGCTCCCGGTTTCCTCATGGATCCAGGGGGCCTATGACATTCGCGACATCTGCCTGAGTGTGCCGTCGGTGGTCGGCCGGCGAGGCGTGGAGAAGCAAGTCGAAATCAAGCTGTGGCCCAAGGAACTCATGGGATTGCAGGCTTCGGCCCGGGCGTTGAAGGAAACGCTGGCCAAGGTGAAAGCTTGATGCCGGACCATGAAATCGCTCGACGCCAAACTCGCTGAAATCAAGGCGAATCCGTCCTCGAAATCGTTCATTCTGGCCGATGCGAAGGACGCGGACATGGCGTTCGGGGTGCGCGCTCCGGGGCCGAGGACGTACTTGTCGGGGCGCGGGGCGCGTCCGGCCCAGTTCTCACCGGAAGTGTGGACGCGCGGCGAGTTCGGCTACCGCAATCTCCCCGAATTCCTCGACATCATTCGGGAAATCACGCGGCAGGGAAAAGTGGACATCATGTTGATGTCGGCCTACGTGAGCGAGCAACTCGCGATCAAGGAAGGGTTGTTCCGCGATTCTCCGGTGACGCCGGCGGCGAGAGCGAACGACACGACGGACGTCTGGGCCGTGCGGCACGGGTGCTACACGCGGGAGCCGAGCCAGCCGTTTCGGAGCGCGAGCATCGACCAGATTCAGTGCGGCGAGGTCAAGTGTTATCGGGATGGCAGCGGAGACTTTCCGGGAGCGAACCTTGGACTGTATTCGATCACTTTCGTGAACGACCTCGACCAGGATCGCGAGGCTTTGCTGTGGTACAAAGCTTTTCGCGAGGAGGCAGAACGCAAAGGGTTCCGGCATTTCCTCGAGGTCTTCGATCCGAACGTCGATTCCGGCGTGCCCTCGGAGAAACTGGGCGAATTCATCAACGACAATATCTTGCGGATCCTGGCCGGAGTACCGGAGGCGGGCCGTCCCGATTTTCTGAAGATCGTCTATCATGGCCCGAAGGCGATGGAGGAGTTGGCGCAGTACGATCCCAATCTGGTGGTGGGAATTCTGGGCGGGGGCGCGGGGACAACCTTCGACGCTTTTCGATTGATTCACGACGCCCAAAAATACGGCGCGCGCGTGGCACTGTTCGGGCGCAAGATCAATCAAGCGGAACATCAGTTGGCGTTTATCGAAATGCTGCGGTTGATCACCGATGGACAAGTGGGACCGTCGGAAGCGGTGCGCGTTTATCACGGGGTGTTGCAAAGCCTGGGGATTCGTCCACATCGACCGCTTGATCAAGATCTGCAACTGACGGATCAAGCGATGAGCTACGATGGAAACGCCTCCAAGCGGGCCAACGCAACCATCGTCAACAACCCTCTCGCGGCTCGCCAAACAGGAAACGCCTCCGACACCTCGGAGTCCGCCCCGCGGCTCCGTGAGACACCCGGCGCGCAGCCTGCCGAATCACCACGGGCAGGATCGAGTCATCCGGTTTCCGGGGGGAAGTCCGCGGAGATCGGCTCGGATCGGGACTGGCCGAAGCGGGCCGATGGCAAGCCTGACTTTGCGCGCATGACTCCGGCGCAACGTGTCAACTATGACGAGGCGCGGCTAAAGCGGATCTTTGGCTAGAAGTGGTTTCTAAAGTCACTTTTGCAAAGTGTTATCAATGAACATTTTGTACTTGTACAAAAATAGCCATTTTGCGAGAGAATGGCTATGCGACAGCCTTTGCTCAGCGAAACCCAATGGCAAA